>DATHJB010000150.1 GCA_035316325.1 Acidimicrobiales bacterium | reverse complement strand
GGTCCGGTTCGGCACCGAGAGCTACCTCACCGGCGATCGCGGCGAGGGCACGACCTGGTACGAGGGCGGCGGCGCACGCGGCGACCGCGCCGTGCAGGGCATCACGACCTACCCGCCCACCCGTGGCGTCCAGACCCAGGGCGACCCGTGGGAGCCGGTGAAGATCGGCGTGCTGGTCGACATGGACCTCGGGCAGCTGCTGGCCGACTGGATCGACCCCACGATCCTCGCCGTCGAGGACGCGCTGAACGAGGGCGTGTACGGCCGCGGCCCGATCGAGCTGGTGGTCGCCGATGCCCGTGGCCTGCCCCGGGAGAACTACCGCAAGGTGCTCGACGGCTACCGCTGGCTGGTCGACCAGGGTTGCGTCGTGGTGCTCGGCCCGCTGATCAGCGACAACTCCCTGGTGCTCCAGGATCTGGCGAACGAGCTGCGGGTGCCCTGCATCGGCTGGACGGGAGCGCACCGCTTCGCCTCCGACTACTGCTTCACGGTCGCCAACGGCGACATCCCCACCGAGGGCGTCATGTGCGCCCAGTGGCTGCGGGCCGCGGGACTCGAGAAGGTCGGCATGTTCTGGGAGCAGGGGTCGTCGGGCCGTGACTACGCCGACTACTTCCGCGACACCGCACTGCAGCTCGGGCTCAAGGTCATGCGGGAGGTGAAGCTGGAGCCGAACCCCCGCGGCCTGAAGGACGACCTCGCCCTCATGCGCGACCTGGGGGTGGAGGGCATCTACTACGGCGGCTACGGCTACGCCACGCTCCACTTCGCCGAGGCGTTCAAGGCGCTCGGCTGGGACCCGCCCCGGGTGATGGGCACCGCCTTCATGTTCTATTCGAACTCCAACCAGTGGGCCGAGGGCCTGGAGGGCTGGCACGGCGTCGACCAGCTGGGCGAGGACGGCACCAACCCGAACTACAACGCCATGGTGCAGCGGTTCGAGCAGCGCTTCGGTCGGACCACCCGCAACGTCGTCGTCGCCCTGGCCTACGACACGGCCCGGGTGGCGATCCACGGCATCGCCAACGCCGCCATCCCGGAGCCCCGCTGGGTGAAGGACGGCCTGGAGCGCATCCGCTGGATGCCCGCGACCAACGGCGGGCCCGGCACCTACATCCAGTTCGGGCCCCACGACCGCAAGGGCTACAAGGGCGACTTCCTCACGATCCGCGAGCTCCGGGGCGGCGAGCTGCGGTTCCACGGCTACCACCGGCCCGAGTGGCCCTCGAACTCCTCGTGACCAAGATCTACATCCACGAGCTCATCGACATCGTGGGGCACAACCGCGCCAAGTACCAGCACCACATGACCGCCAACTGGGTGCCGGTCGCCCAGGAGGAGCGCAACCAGCGGTGCTACGGGGTCTGGTCGACGATCGGCTCGACCGGCCGCTGGCCCGAGGTCGTCAACATGTGGGAGCTCGACGGCTGGGACGGCCTCGTGCACAACTTCGAGGTCGAGACCGGCGGCGGCCGGGACCAGGACCCGTCACTGGCCGAGTGGTGGTCGGTGGCGGCGTCGCTGCGGCGGGGCGGGCTCGACCGGATCCTGGTGCCCGACGCCCACAGCCGGCCCATCGAGGAGCTGTGCGCGGACGGCGTGCGGGGCGCGCTGTACTGCCACGAGATCGTGCAGGTGCCGCCCGGCCGGGCCGGTGACCTGCTCGCCGCGGTGCGGGGCGAGGGCCAGGACGCCTACGAGGGCGAGGGCCTGGAGCTGGTCGGCGCGTTCCGGACGGCGCTCCGGGCCGACGACGAGTGCATCCTCCTGTGGGCCTGCCCCAGCTGGAAGGCCTGGGGCGACTTCGAGCAGGCGTGGTACGCCGACGGGGAGCTGGGCGGGTGGAGCAGGGCGCTGGTCGACTTCGGCGCCGCCTGGCAGCGGACCGTGCTGGTCGACAGCGAGCTGTCGCCCCTGCGCATCGGCCGCCAGCCCGCGGCGTCGGACCGCCGACCGTTGGAGGACCTGTGACGACGACGACGACCGATGGCACGATCACCGACGAGGGCATCGCCCGGCTGCGGGCCCGCATCGGGGTGGCCGAGCCGCACCCGATGCCGCCGCACTACGCCCTGCCGACCACCGACACGTTCCGGCACGTGGCCGAGGCCTACGGCGATGACAACCCGCTGTGGTGCGACCCGGCCTACGCCGAGGGGACCGTGTGGGGCGCGCCGATCGCCCCGCCGCCGCTGGTCGGGGGCGACACGCTGATCGGCGACGACGAGGTCACCGGGCTCGACGCCGACACCCGGGCGCTGCTCAAGGGCGACCCGCTGCGCGGCGTCCACGCCTTCTACGCCGCCTCGGCCCGCGAGTGGTGGGCGCCGTTGCGGCCCCTGCGACCGGTGGCCCGGCGCAACGCCCTGGTCGCCGTGCTCGACAAGCCCAGCGAGTTCGCCGAGCGGGCCGTGCACGAGTGGACCGGGCAGGTGTTCCGGGAGGTCGACGGGCCGGTGCTGTCGGCCCAGTACCGGCTGATGGTCCGCACGGAGCGCACCAAGGCCCGGGAGCGCAAGAAGTACGACGACGTGGCGCTCGCCTCGTACACCGACGAGGAGATCGACGCGATCGAGGCGCAGTACGCGGGCGAGGGTCCGCGGGGGAGCACCCCGAGGCTCTGGGAGGACGTGGCGGAGGGCGACGAGGTCGGCCCGCTGGTGAAGGGGCCGCTCACGGTCACCGACATGATCTGCTGGCACGTCGGCATGGGCATGGGCCTCTACGGCGTGAAGGCGCTGCGCCTGGCCGCCGCCAACCGGCGCCGCATCCCGCGCTTCTTCCACCGCGACGAGCAGAACGTCCCGGACGTGATGCAGCGGGTGCACTGGGACCCCGAGTTCGCCAAGCGGTCGGGCAACCCGACCACCTTCGACTACGGGCGCATGCGCGAGACGTGGCTGATCCACCTGTGCACCGACTGGATGGGTGACGACGCCTGGCTGTGGAAGCTCGACTGCGAGTTCCGCAGCTTCAACTACGTCGGCGACACCCAGTGGGTGCGCGGGACCGTGGTCCGGAAGTACCTGGCCGAGGGCGGGCGGCCGGCGGTCGACCTCGACCTCTCGTGCGCCAACCAGCGGGACCAGGTGACGACGCCGGGGCACGCCACCGTGCTGCTGCCGTCACGGGAGCACGGTCCGGTCCGGCTGCCCGACCCGCCCGCCGCCGACCTGCAGGGCGCGCTCGACGAGATCGCGGCCCGTTGGGAGGACCGATGACGGTCGTCGTCTCACGGGACGAGGGCGTGCTGCGCCTGCACCTCGACAAGCCGGCGAAGCGCAACGCCCTCGACGACGAGATGGTCGCCACGCTGATCGACGAGGTCGACGCCGCCGGCCGCGACGAGGCCGTGCGCAGCATCCTCGTCACCGCCGAGGGCGACCACTTCTGCAGCGGGTTCGACATCGTCGCCCGCAACGCCGAGGAGGCGCGGCCCCGGATCGGGTCGATCCAGCGCCGGCTCCCGTCGCAGGCCCATCGCCTGATCCCGGTGCTGTGCACCACCCAGGTGCCGGTCGTGGTGGCGGCACGGGGCTGGGTCGCCGGCATCGGCCTGCACCTCGCCGCCGCGGCCGACTTCCCGGTGCTCGCCGACGACGCCCGGGTGTGGGAGCCGTTCAGCGAGCGGGGGTTCACGGTCGACAGCGGGGGCAGCTGGCTGCTGCCGCGGCTCGTCGGCCTGCAGCGGGCCCGGGAGCTGCTGCTGCTGGGCACGGCGATCGACGGCACCACCGCCGTGGAGTGGGGCCTGGGGCACCGGGCCGTCCCGGCGGCCGAGGTCGACGCGGAGGCCGAAGCCCTGGCCCGCCGGCTGGCCGAAGGTCCCACCGTGGCGCTGGGGCTCACGAAGTGGCTCCTGCACACCTCCGCCGAGCACACCCTCGACCAGCACCTCCGCGACGAGGCCTTCGCCATGGAGCTGTCCAGCCGCAGCGAGGACTTCAAGGAGGGCCTCAAGGCCTTCGTCGAGAAGCGCGACCCCGGGTTCACGGGCCGATGACGGCGACGACGGCGAAATGTGCACCGGAACGCACGGAAACCGTGCGTTTTCGTGCACATTTCGGAGGGGCGGCCGGTGAACCCCGGTGACGCCCGCGCCTGGGTCGAGGACCACGTCCCCGAGGTGTGGCGGCAGGCGGCCGCCGCGGGCCGCCCGCTGCGGGAGGTCCGCACATTCGCCGAGTACGAGGCCTGGTACCCGACCTTCGCCGCCTCCGGGCTCGTCGTGCCGACGTGGCCGAAGGAGTACGGCGGGCTCGACCTGCCGCCGGACACGGCCCGGGCGATCGAGGCGGTCCTGGCGCCGTACGGCCTTGGGCGCCTCAACCCGCTGGGGCTCAACCTCTGCGCTCCGGCGCTGTTCGCCCACGGGACCGAGGAGCAGCGGCTCCGGTTCCTGCCCCGCATCGTCGACAACACCGAGCGGTGGTGCCAGCTCTTCAGCGAGCCGGGCGCCGGCTCCGACCTCGCCTCGCTGGCGATGCGCGCCGAGCGCGACGGCGACGAGTGGGTGCTCACCGGCCAGAAGGTGTGGACGACGTGGGCGCACGTGTCGGACTGGGGCGTCTGCCTGGCCCGCACCGACCCCGACGCCCCCAAGCGGAAGGGCATCACCTACTTCCTGGTCGACCTCCACGCACCCGGCGTCGACGTCCGGCCGCTGCGCCACATCACCGGTGAGGTCGACTTCAACGAGGTGTTCCTCGACGCCGTCCACGTGCCCGACGCCCACCGGGTCGGCGCCGAGGGCGAGGGCTGGAAGGTGGCGGGGGCCACGCTGTCGGGGGAGCGGCAGATGGTGTCCGGGGCCGGCTCGGGCGGCGTCGACCGCATCGGCGGCTCGGGCGCCGACACCCTCCTGCAGGCCCGGATCGAAGACCCGGTGCTGCGCCAGCGGGTCGTGGGCCTGTGGGCCGAGGAGCGGATCCGGGCGTGGACGAACCGGCGGCTCCGGGGTGGGCCGCTGACGTCACTGGGCAAGGTCCACCAGGGCGACCTCAACCAGCGCATCCAGCTGGCCGCCTGCGACCGGTTGGGCGCCGCCGCGCTGGCCTGGGAGGGTGACGGCCTGCCACGGGAGGTGAAGGGCATGCTGCGCAGCCGGGCCAACACGATCGAGGGCGGCACGACCGAGGTGAACAAGAACGTGGTCGGCGAGCGGGTCCTGGGGCTGCCCCGGGAGCCCGATCCCTTCGCGGGCGCGCCCTGGAAGGAGGTCCCGCGGTCGTGACGGGCAGCTACACGACGCTGGACGTGCGGCGGGAGGGTCACGTCGGCTGGCTGGTGTTCGACCGCCCCGACCGGGGCAACGCCATGGACGCCGCGATGCTGGCCGAGCTGGAGACCGCGTGGCGTGAGCTCGACGACGACCCCGAGGTGCGGGTGATCGTCAACACCGGCAACGGCCCGGCGTTCCAGACGGGCCTCGACGTGGGCCAGCTGGCCCGGGACCCGGAGGCCCTGCGGGAGCAGTCGCGGCGCACCAAGCGGGCCGAGCTGAAGCTCACGGCCTGGCACAACCAGGTGTGGAAGCCCGTGATCGCCGCGGTCAACGGGGTGTGCGCCGGCGGCGGCCTCCACTTCGTGGCCGACGCCGACGTGGTGCTGGCCTCGTCCGACGCGACCTTCCTCGACCCCCACGTGTCGATCGGCCAGGTCACCGCCTACGAGGCCGTCGCCCTGGTGCGGAAGTCGCCGATGGAGGCGATCGTGCGGATGGCGTTCATGGGCCGCCACGAGCGGATCACCGCCGAGCGGGCCCGCCAGCTCGGCATCCTCTCGGAGGTGGTCGAGACGCCGGAGCGACTGCGGGAGCGGGCCCAGGAGCTGGCCGACGCGATCGCCCGCAACAGCCCCGCCGCCATGGCGGCGACCAAGCGAGCGCTGTGGGGCGCCCTCGAGGTCGGTCTCACCGAGGGATGCCGTCGCGGGGCACGGGAGCTGGTGGCGATGTGGGGCCACCCCGACCAGACCGAGGGCCCTCTGGCATGGGCCGAGAGGAGGGAGCCCCGGTGGGCGACTACCAACACCTGATCGTCGAGCGCCACGGGCCGGTGGGGTGGCTGATCAACAACCGGCCCGACCAGCTCAACGCCATGAACGCCCGGATGCGCGACGAGTTCGCCGACGCCTGGAAGGAGCTCGACGCCGACCCCGAGGTGCGGGTCATCGTCCACACCGGCAACGGCCGGGCCTTCCAGACCGGCGTCGACGTGGCGGAGATCGCCGGCGACGGCGTGGGCATGCAGCGCTACCGGCAGAGCATGGAGGACTTCGACATCCACTTCACCGCCTGGCACCAGGAGGTGTGGAAGCCGGTGATCACCGCGGTGAACGGGATCTGCGCCGGCGGCGGGTTCCACTGGGTGGCCGACGCCGACATCGTGATCTGTGCCGCCGACTCCCAGTTCTTCGACCCGCACGTCTCGGTCGGGCAGGTCGTCTCGATCGAGGCGATCGGGCTCATGCGCAAGATGCCCGTCGAGGCCGTGATGCGCATGGCGTTCGTCGGCCGCCACGAGCGCATGTCGGCGGAGCGGGCCTACGAGCTGGGGATGGTCAGCGAGGTGGTCGACCCGCCCGAGCAGCTGCGGGAGCGGGCCCAGGAGCTGGGCGAGACCATCGCCCGCAACAGCCCGGCGGCGATGGCGGCGACCAAACGGGCGCTGTGGGGTGCGCTGGAGCTCGGCCTCACCGACGCCTGCCGGGCCGGCGCCCAGGAGCTGGTGTCCATGTGGGGCCACCCCGACCAGGCCGAGGGCCCCGCCGCCTTCGCCGAGAAGCGCGCACCCAACTGGGAGCCGCCGTCATGACCCTGGGAGGTGCCGTGTGAACCTGGCCGACACGGTGGAGGAGGCCGCGTTCCGGGCGGAGCTGCGGGAGTGGCTGGGGGAGGTGCTCCCCAAGCTGCCGTCGCCGCCGCCGCACGACGACTGGCCGGCCCAGCGGGCCTACGACCTGGGCTGGCAGCGCACGCTGTTCGACGCCGGGTACGCCGGCATCTCGTGGCCGGCCGAGCACGGCGGGCGGGGCGCCACGCCCACCGAGGAGCTGATCTTCCTGGAGGAGACCGAGCGGGCCGGGGCGCCCTACGTGGGCTGCGCCTTCGTCGGCACCCTGCACGCCGGGCCGACCATCGCCGCCGAGGGGTCCGACGAGCAGCGGGCCCGCTACCTGCCCGGCATCCTGCGGGGCGACCGGGCGTGGTGCCAGGGCTTCAGCGAGCCCGACGCCGGCTCCGACCTGGCGTCGCTGGCCACCCGGGCAGTGCGCGACGGCGACCACTACGTGGTGTCGGGTCACAAGATGTGGACCTCGCACGCCCACGTCGCCGACCACTGCGAGCTGCTGGTCCGCACCGACCCGGAGGCGCCCAAGCACCGGGGCATCTCGTGGGTGGTGATGGACATGGACAGCCCGGGCATCGAGCTGCAGCCGCTGCGGACGCTCACCGGGGTCAGCGAGTTCAACGAGATGTTCCTCGACGAGGTCCGCATCCCGGTCGCCAACCGGGTGGGTGCCGAGAACGACGGCTGGCGCGTCGCCATGGTCACGTTCTCCTTCGAGCGGGGGACGGCCTTCGTGTCGGAGCTGCTGGGGTCGATGCGCCTGGTGGACGACCTGCGGGCGCTGGCTGGGCCGGCCGACGCCACGGTGCAGCGGGAGCTGGCCGTGGTCACCGCCGAGCTGGACGCCCAGTGGGCGCTGACCAAGCGGAACGTGTCGAAGGCGGCCCGCGACGGTGGGGTCGGGGTGGGCGGCTCGGTGTTCAAGCTGGCGTACCACCGGACCCGCGTCCGGCTGGGCGACCTGGCCATGCGGGTGCTGGGGCGGGCCGGCCTGGCCATGGACGACCCGCTCGGGCTCTCCCCGGCCGGGCTCGACCACGTGGAGCAGCGCCTCTACGCCCTGTCGCTGTCGATCGCCGCCGGCACCGAGCAGATCCAGCGCAACATCGTGGGGGAGCGCCTGCTCGGCCTCCCGAAGGAGCGTTGATGGACCTCGAACTGAGCGAGGACCAGGTGGCCCTGGTGGGGGAGCTGCGGCGGTTCCTCGCCGCCCGGGTCGAGACGCCGACGCTGGCGACGCCGGAGCTGTGGGACGAGCTGGAGGCGATGGGTGTCCTGACCCTGCCGGTGCCGGAGGCCGCCGGCGGTGTCGGGCTGGGCTGGGCGGAGGCGGCGCTGGCCTTCCAGGAGCTGGGCCGCTCGGGCCTCGCCGGCCCCTTCGTCTCGACGGCCGCCGCCACCGCTGTCGGACTCGCCGAGGGCGTGACCGGCCTGATCCCCGACGGGGTTCCCGTGGTCGTGGAGCACCTCGACCGGCTCGACTCGCTGCTGGTCCTGTCCGCCGATGGGGTCCACCGCGTGCCCGTGCCCAGCGGCCGGCCGGTCGAGCGACCGCTCGACCCGCTCACCCCGGTCCACGTGGTCGACCACCTGCCGCCGGGCGACCTGGTGGGTGACAGCACGATCGGCCGGCACGCCGCGCTGCTGGCGGCGGCGCAGCAGGTCGGCCTCGGCTACGCCGCGCTCGACCGGGCCACCACCTACGCCGGCGAGCGCCACCAGTTCGGCCGCCCGATCGGGTCGTTCCAGGCCGTGAAGCACCTGCTGGCCGACGCTGTCGTGGGCCTGGAGGTGGCCCGGGCCGCGGTCGACGCCGCCGCGGTCACCGCCGACGAGGACGGCGACGTCGACCGGGCCGTCACCTCGGCGCGGATCGTCGCCTCCGAGGCCGCGGCGACGGCTGCCCGCAACTCCATCCAGGTGCACGGCGGCATGGGCTACACGTGGGAGCTGCCGGTCCACCTCTACCTGAAGCGCATCCTGGTGCTCGACCAGGTGGTGGGCTCAGCCGACGACGCCGTCGGCCCGTAGCTTCGCGATCTCGTCGGGGTCGAGGCCCAGCTCCTGGTCCAGAACCTCGTCGGTGTGCTCGCCGAGCCACGGCATCCGAGTCTCCGGCCCCTGGGCGACGCCGCTGATCTTCACCGGGTTCCCCGGCACCAGCACCGGCTGCTCGACGCCGTCGGTCCGCGGCACCTCCACGAGCATGTCGCGGCCGGCGTGGTGGGGGTCCGTCACCACCTCGTGGTCGGTGAAGCACGGCCCGGCGGTGAGGCCGGCGCGGCCCAGCTCGTCGCACACCTCCAGCCGGGTCCGGCCCGCGGCCCACCCCTCGATCGCCGGGCGCAGCAGGTCCTCGAGGTGCGCCACCCAGCCCTCCCGGGTCGCCAGGCGCGCGTCCTCCAGCAGGTCGGGCCGCCCGACCATCTCCAGCAGCGTGCGGAACTGGGGCTCCCGGCCCACCTGCAGCACGAACCACCCGTCCGACGCCCGGAAGCCGTCGAAGATCACCGCCGGGCGTTGGCCGCCCCCGAGGCCCAGCGACCAGTAGTTGGCGACGATGTCGGTCATCGCCACCACGGCGTCGAGCATCGCCACGTCGACGCGCTGGGGCTGCCCGGTGCGGTCCCGCTGCCGGAGCGCGGTCAGCACCCCGATCGTGCCGAAGAGGGCGGCGCCGATGTCACCCAGGGCCCCGACCGGGGCCACCACGGGCGGCTGGCCGTCGAGGCGCGCCCGCTCGTAGATCCCGGACATCGCCTCGATGATCGGGGCGTACGCGGGCCAGGCCTTGTAGGGCGAGTCGCCCTCGTTGCCGAACCCGGACACCGACAGGTAGACGACCGTCGGGTGCACGGCGACCACGTCGTCCCAGCCGATGCCGAGGCGGTCGGCGCCGCCGGCCTTGAAGTTCTCGCCGAACACGTCGAAGCGGGGCGCCATCCCGAGGACCAGCTCGCGTCCCCGGGGGCTCTTGAGGTCGACGGAGATGCTGCGCTTGCCCAGGTTGTTGCGCAGGAACGTGGCGCCCACCGGGCGGCCGTCCGGGTCGGCCATGGCGGGCGTCGAGCTGCGGCCGAGGTCGCCGAGACCGGGCGACTCCACCTTCACCACCTCGGCGCCGAACCGGCCCAGGAGCTGGGTCGCGAACGGCAGGGCCTGCATCTGCTCGATGGCGAGGATGCGTACGCCGTCGAGGGGCTTGCCCTCGTTCAGCGCCGCTGCGTTGGCGACGTCACCGAGCTCCACGTGATATGAACGTACAGCGAAATGAACCACCGTTCAAAGTTGGAAGGAAGGAGTCGGGTGAGGAGCCTCCGGTCGTGGCGCGTCGACGCCGTCTACGGCGAGCCCCTCGACGGGATCGCCGTCGTCGAGGTGCCCGCCGACCTGGCACCGCTGCTGGCCGAGGCCCACCGGCGGCTGCGGGGACGCCCGGCGGGGATCCACGCGGGCGACGGCGCGGTGGTCGAGGTCGGTGACGCGCCGGGCCCCGGCTGGGTCGACCCGCCCGACGAGGTGGTCGCCGCGCTCGAGTCGGCGTCGCACCCCGTGGTCCTGGCCGGGCCGGGGGTGGTGCTCGACGGGGCCGTGCCGGGGCTGCACGCCCTCGTGTCGTCAGGGAGCCTCGGGGTGCTCAACACCTGGGGCGCCAAGGGGATCTTCGACTGGCGCAGCCGGCACCACCTGGCCACGGTCGGCCTCCAGCAGCTCGACTTCGCGCGGGGCGGGCTGGCCGACGCCGACCTGATCGTCGCCACCGGCGTGGACGAGCGCGAGGCCCGGGCCGACTGGCGCCTGGCCCCCGTCGTCGAGGTGGCGCCGGGATCGCTGGGCCCACTGGCCGAGCGGTGGGGCCGGGCCCGGACCGACATCGTCGTGCCACCGCTGCGGGCCGACCTCGCCCGGATCACCCAGGCCGGCTGGGCGGCGGCGACGCGACCACTCCCGCCGACCCGGGTCACCCGCCACTACGGCGAGGTGCTGGGAGGAGGTGGGCTCGTGGCCGCCGACCCCGGCGTCGCCGGCTACTGGGTCGCCCGCACCTTCGCCACCACCGGCCTGGGCGGCGCGCAGGTGCCGGCCGACCCGGCCGCCACGGGCTTCGCCGTCGCCTGCGTGATCGTCGCCGGGCTGTACGACCCGGGCCGCGCCGTGCTCGCGGTGGTGGACGACCTCGGCGAGGTGCACGAGCGGCTGCTGGAGGTGGCCGGCCGGCTCGGCGTGCCGGTGCCGGTGGAGGTGTGGAGCGCCGACGGCGAGGCACTCGACGCCGACGCCCACCGGCGTCGCCTGGAGCACCTGGTGGCCACCGGCGGCTGGAGCTCGGTCGCCACCGATGCCCGCCAGCTGGACGAGATGGTCGCCGTCGCCGGCCCGATCGTCGCCTGGACCTGAGAAGAGAAGAGGGGAAGTCGCGTGTCCGAAGAAGTGTGGATCAGCGGGGAGCAGGAGACGGCCGTCGACCTGCTGCGGCGGCGTCTCGAGGCGGACCCCGACCGCGAGTACCTCGACGTCTGCGGCACCAAGAGCTCGGCGGCCGACGTCGAGTGGGCGGCGACGCGCATCAGCGCCGCGCTGGCGGCCTTCGGCGTCGAGCCGGGCGACCGCGTGGCCACCTTCATCGAGAACTCCTCCGAGGCGATGCTCGCCTGGTGGGGGATCGTGGTCGGCGGCTTCGTGGCGGTGCCGATCAACACTGCCTACAAGGGCGACTACCTGCGCCACCAGCTGGTCGACTCCGGGGCCCGCGTGCTGGTCGTGGAGGCCGACCTGGTGGACCGGGCGGCCCGCATCGTCGACGACGTCCCGTCGCTGGAGCACCTGGTGGTCATCGGCGACGCCAGGCCCGACGGTCGCACGCCCGTCCACGCCTGGGACGAGCTGCTGGCCGCCGACCCGGCCCCGATGGCGTCGGTCCGGCCCGCGGACCTGGCCACGTTCGTCTACACCGGCGGCACCACCGGTCCGTCGAAGGGCTGCATGCTCAGCCACAGCTACCACGGCTCGCTGGCGCGGCAGGTCGGGGTGTGCTGGCGGCGCACGGCCGACGACGTGGTGTGGACCCCGCTGCCGCTGTTCCACTTCAACGCCATCGTCACGGCGGTGCTCGGCCCCCTCGTGTACGGGGGTCGGTCCGCCATCTACCGCCGGTTCTCGGTGTCGAACTTCTGGCCCGAGATGAACCGGGTGGGCGCCACCGTCACCTCGACCCTGGGCACGATGGCCTACCTGCTGGCCAACGACATCGACCGCCCCGAGCAGCCCCGTTCCGGCACTCCCGAGGCCAACACCACCCTGCGGCTGATCGGCGCCGCGCCGCTGCCGGTGCAGATCGACCGCACGATCCGCGACCGCTTCGGCGTGGCCACGTTCTCCGGCGCCTACGGGGTGACCGAGGCGTCGCTGATCTCGTGGCAGCCGCCCGGCGTCGAGAACCGACCCGACGCCGCCGGCGTGGTCAACGACGAGTACTTCGACGTCCGCATCTTCGACGACGACGACAACGAGCTGCCCCGCGGCACCGACGGCGAGATCGTGGTGCGGCCCAAGCGGCCCCAGACGATGTTCGAGGGCTACTGGGGCATGCCCGAGGCGACCGTGGCGACGTCGCGCAACTGGTGGTACCACACCGGCGACATCGGTCGGATCGACGAGGACGGCTTCCTGTACTTCGTCGACCGCAAGGCCGACTACCTGCGCCGGCGGGGCGAGAACATCTCGTCGTTCGAGGTGGAGCGCACGCTGATGCGCCACCCGGCGCTGGCCGACGTCGCCGTCCACGCCGTCCCGTCGCAGCTCACCGAGGACGACCTCAAGATCACCGCCACCCCGAGGGAAGGCGCGGCGGTGACCGAGGAGGAGCTGTTCCGCTGGTGCATCGACGAGCTGCCCTACTTCGCCCTGCCCCGCTACATCGAGCTACGGGCCGAGCTGCCCCGGTCGCCCGTCGGCCGGGTGCTCAAGCGGGACCTGCGCGACGAGTCCCCGACCGACGCCTGGTGGGACGCCGAGAAGTCGGGGATCGCCTACGACCGCCGCTGACAGTGAGGGTGGATCTGTCTTCGCTCAGCCCGGCATAGCCGGCTGAGCGAAGACAGAACGGTCAGGCGGTGGCCCGGCGGTTGATGGTGGCGAGGTCGACGCCCTTGCCGGTGTGCTCGAAGCGGCCCTGGTCGAACGACCGGATCGACACGTCGTGGCCGGCGGCCTTCGTCCGCAGAGCGGCGACGGTGGCCTCTTCCCGGGGCACGTGGACGAAGGGGTCGTAGGAGTACCAGCGCATGGCGTTCTCGTAGGTGATCTTGGCCAGCTCGTCGTCGGGCACGTCGGCCGCCGCTTTGTCCAGCTCCTCGGGGCCGTGGGGCCACGACGAGTCGGAGTGCGGGTAGTCCTGCTCCCACGAGATGTTGTCGATCCCGATCCTGTGGCGGAGCTCCAGGCCGACGGGGTCGGAGATGAAGCAGGTGAGGAAGTGGTCGCGGAACACCTCGCTCGGCAGCCTCCCGCCGAAGTCCTGCCCGGTCCAGAGGTGGTGCATGTCGTAGGTGCGGTCGAGCCGGTCGAGGAAGTAGGGGATCCAGCCGGTGCCGCCTTCGGACAGGGCGATCTTGATACCGGGGAACTCCTTGATCACCCGCGACCAGATCAGGTCGGCGGCGGCGGAGCAGATGTTCATCGGCTGGAGCGTGATCAGCACGTCCATCGGGGCGTCGGCGGCGGTGAAGGTCAGCTTCCCCGAGGAGCCGAGGTGGATCGACATCACGACGCCCTCGTCGGCCAGCGCCTGCCACAGCGGGTCCCAGTGGTCGGAGTGGAACGACGGGTAGCCGAGTGTGGCGGGGTTCTCGGTGAAGGTCAGCGAGTGCACCCCCTTCTGCGCGAGGCGGCGCACCTCGGCGGCGGCGAGCTCCGGGTCCCACAGGACGGGGAGGCCCATGGGGATGAACCGGCCCGGTGCGGCGCCGCACCACTCGTCGACGTGCCAGTCGTTGTAGGCCCGGAGGACGGCGAGGGCGAGGTCCTTGTCGTCGGCGGCGGCGAAGAGCCGCCCGGAGAACCCGGGGAACGAGGGGAAGCACATCGACCCGAGCACCCCGCCCGCGTCCATGTCCTTGATGCGCTCGGCGACGTCCCAGCAGCCGGGGCGCATCTCGTCGAAGGCGGTGGGCTCGACGCCGTACTCCCTCTTGGGGCGCCCGGCGACGGCGTTCAGGCCGATGTTGGGGATCTCCGACCCGTTGAACACCCACACGTCGCTGCCGTCGTCCTTGCGGACCACCTTGGGCGCCTGGTCGCGGTAGCGGTCCGGGATGTGCCCGTCGAACAGCGTGGGCGGCTCGACGAGGTGGTCGTCGACGCTCACCATGATCATGTCGTCCGGTCGCATGGCAGCTCCCCTTTCGTCGCCCGAGGCGGGCGCGTGTAGATTGAACCACAGTTCCGATGAACTGAACAGCGAACCAGGGAGAACGGATGACGCTGGCCGGCCTGCTCTTCGACGGGGACGAGGATGGGTCGTCGCTGCTGGTCCACGCCGGGGGAGCGGCCCACTCGCTCGCCGCGGTGCGGGAGCGGGCCGCCGACCTGGCGACGGTGCTCGCGGGCGCCGCTGTCGGCGTGACCGCCGGCGCTCCCGTCGGGGTGCTGCTGCCGAACGGCGCCGACCTGGTCGCAGCCCTGTTCGCCGTGTGGCGGGCGGGCGGCGTGTACGTGCCGCTGAACCCCCGGCTCGGCACCACCGACCTGGCCCACGCCCTCGACGTGACCGAGCCGGCGGCGATCGTCACCACCGCCGCGCAGGCCCACCGCTTCGACGGCCCGCCCGTCGTCGTCCTCGGCACCTCGGGTGGGACGATCGAGGTGCGCCCCGGCACCCCCGGCACCCGGCGGTTCGACGCCGCCACGGCGCTGGTGCAGTTCACGTCCGGCACCACCGGGCGGCCGAAGGCCGTGCTGCTGGAGCACGCCGGGGTGCTCGCCCTGCTCGACAACGTGGTGGCCACGCTGCGCACGGGTGGCCGGTCGACCAAGCCGCCGATGCCGAACCTCGTGCCGGTCTCGCTCTCGCTGTGGGCCGGCATCTACCAGGTGCTCTTCGCCCGCCGGGTGGGAGCGCCGCTGGTGCTGATGGACGGCTTCGAGCCGGTCGAGTTCGCCGCCCTCGTCGCCCGCTTCGAGATCCGCTCGACCGTGCTGCCGCCGGCGGCGATGGCGATGCTCAACGACGACGAGCGGGTGACCACCCTGGCGCCGCTCCGCTACGTGCGGAGCATCACCGCGCCGCTGTCGCCCCTGCAGGCGCGCCGGTTCCGCGACCGCTTCGGGCTCATCGTGTTGAACTGCTACGGGCAGACCGAGATCGGCGGGGAGATCGTCGGGTGGAGCGCCGCCGACGCCAAGGCCCACGGCGACGACAAGCTCGGCGCGGTCGGGCGCCCGCACGCCGAGGTCGAGGTCCGCTCCGACCCCGCCACCGGCGAGCTGCAGGTGCGCACCCCGGCGGTGGCGTCGGGCTACGCCGGCGGCGGCGACCTCGCCGACCGGCTCACCCCCGACGGCTGGTTCCGCACCGGCGACGTCGGGCGCATCGACGACGAGGGCTTCGTCTGGATCGACGGGAGGATCGGCGAGATGATCAATCGCGGCGGGCTCAAGGTGTTCCCCCAGGAGGTGGAGGAGGTGCTCCGGCTCGCGCCCGACGTGGCCGACGCCGCCGTGGTCGGCGTGCCCGACGACCGGCTGGGCGAGGTGCCGTGGGCTTTCGTCGTGCCCTCGGAGGCCGCCGGCGACCTCGGCGTCGACGTCGACCGGGACCGGCTGGCGACCGTGTGCCGCCAGCACCTCGTGCCCTACAAGATCCCCGTGCGCTACGAGGTCGTCGCAGCGCTGCCCCGCAACGAGGTCGGCAAGGTCCTCGCCCGCGAGCTCGTCGCCCGGGCAGCGGCCCGGTGAACGTGTGATGCTGGGAGCCATGGGGAGACGCTGGGGGGCGGTCGTCATGGCCGCGGTGTTGGTCGCCGGTTGCTCGGGCAACGACGACGGTGACGACAGTGGCAGCCGGGCCGACGAGGAGCAGGCGCCGGCCGAGAGCGCGGCGTCCGTGGAGCCGTCGCCGTCGGCAGGGTGTGAGGGGCCGGCGACGACGCAGTCCGACCTCGTCGAGTCCACGATGGAGGTGCGCGCGGTGGCGCGGCGGTTCCTGCTGTCGGCGCCGGCGTGGGAGGCCGGCGGTGAGCCGCGGCCGCTCGTGGTCGACTTCCACGGGCTCGCCGAGGGCGCCGACGTCCACGCCCAGATGTCCCAGCTCGGCCCGCTGGGCGTGGAGGAGGGCTTCGTCACGGTGTTCCCGCACGGCACCGGGCAGCCCGTGGCCTGGAACACGGGCACCGACGTCGAGGCGAACGACGACCTCGCCTACGTGGCTGCGGTGCTCGACCAGGTGGAGGCGGAGCAGTGCGTCGACCTCACCCGGGTGTACGCCACGGGCCTGTCCAACGGGGCGATGATGACCTCCACGGTGGCCTGCACCATGGCCGATCGGTTCGCCGCCGTCGCCCCCGTCGCCGGCATCATGCTGCCGGACCCGTGCGAGCCGGGCCGGCCCGTCCCCGTGCTGACCTTCCACGGCACGGCCGACCCGATCCTGCTGTTCAACGGCGGCGTGAACACCGCGGCGCTCGGCGACGCTCTGGGCGGCGACACCTCGGCCACCACGACGACGGTGGCCCCCGACCTCGACGGCGAGGGCTACCCCGCCACGGTCCGGGGGTGGGCGAGCCTGAACGGCTGCGACGAGGAGGCTCACGACGAGCAGGTGAGCGAAGAGGTGATCCGTCGCACCTACGACTGCCCGGACGACGGCCCGGTCGTCTTCTACATCGTCGAGGGCGGCGGCCACTCGTGGCCCTCCAGCGAGTTCAGCGACTCGATCGCGCAGGTCGTCGGCCCCACCACCTTCGACGTCGACGCCACCCAGGAGATCTGGACCTTCTTCCAGGACTTCCGCCTACCCCCGGAGTGAGCCCGGCGGGGCTCGTCGCCGGTCGGGTCGGTGGCGGGTCGGTACGCTCGGCGGATGGTCGCCGGGAAGCCGCTCGCGTTCGACCCCATCGAGGAGGCGCGGCGGCAGTGGGATGGGCACGGGTGGGACGACGCGTCCGCCGGGATGGCCATGGTCACGTCGGTCATGCGGGTGCACCAGGTGCTGATCGGCCGGGTCGACCGGGCGCTCGCCGGGCTGAACCTCAGCTTCGCCCGCTACGAGGTGCTGATGCTGCTGCTCTTCAGCCGGCGGGGCGCCCTGCCGTTGGGGAAGGTGGGTGCCCGCCTGCAGGTGCACCCGGCCAGCATCACCAACGTGGTCAACCGGCTGGAGGCCGACGGGCTGCTGCGGCGCCGGCCCCATCCGTCCGACGGCCGCACCACCCTCGCCGAGATCAGCGCCGAGGGCCGGCGCGTCGCCCAGCGGGCCACCGACGCCCTGAACGCCGAGGTGTTCGAGGCGACCGGGCTCACCACCCGCCAGCTCGACCAGCTCTTCGGCCTGCTCCGTCGCCTCCGGGTGGGCGAGGGCGACTTCGCCGAGGGCGAGAATAGTTTGATGCCATAGTTTCCAGAGCTTGGACTTCAAAGTAATGTCGTGGTCATGAGTGAAACTGCGATCGGTGTGGTGGGGTGCGGGTTGATGGGGTCCGGCATCGCCGAGGTGGCCGCCCGGGCGGGCTGCGACGTGGTGGTGGTCGAGGCCGACGACGCTGCGGCCAAGCGGGGTCGGGCCCGGATCGAGGCGTCGCTGGCCACCGCCGTCGACCGGGGGAAGCTGGCGCCCGAGCAGCGGGAGGACGCCCTCCGGCGCATCGACGTGACCGCCGAGTTCGACGCCCTGGCCGACCGCGAGCTGGTGGTCGAGGCCGTGGTCGAGTCGGCGCCCGCCAAGGTGTCAGTGTTCGACCGGCTCGACAAGGTCGTCGAGTCGCCCGACGCGGTGCTGGCGTCGAACACCTCGTCGATCCCGATCATGAAGCTGGCCATGGCCACCCGGCGCCCCGAGTCGGTGACCGGCCTCCACTTCTTCAACCCCGTGCCGGTGCTCAAGCTGGTGGAGCTGGTGCCGTCCCTGCTCACCAGCGAGCCCACCATCGAGCGGTCCGAGCGCTTCGCCACCGACGTGCTGGGCAAGCGGGTCATCCGCTCGCAGGACCGGGCTGGGTTCGTGGTCAACGCCCTGCTCATCCCGTACCTGCTCTCGGCGATCCGGATGCTGGAGTCGGGCTTCGCCACCGCCGAGGACATCGACGCCGGCATGGTCGAGGGTTGCGCCCACCCCATGGGCCCGCTGCACCTGACCGACCTGATCGGCCTCGACACCACGATGGCGGTGGCCGAGTCGCTCTACGAGGAGTTCAAGGAGCAGCTCTACGCCGCGCCGCCGCTGCTGTCGCGCATGGTCGATGCCGGGCTGCTCGGCCGGAAGGCGGGTAGGGGCTTCTACGAGTACAAGCGGAGCTGAGCGCCATGACCCTCCTCGACGATCGCCCCCAGGGCGCCGCAGCGCTGCACCGCGCCGCCCACCCCGTGCGGGTGGTCACCGCCGCCAGCCTGTTCGACGGCCACGACGCCTCCATCAACATCGTCCGCCGCCTGCTGCAGGGCCAGGGCGCCGAGGTGATCCACCTGGGCCACAACCGCTCGGTCGACGAGGTGGTCCGGGCGATCGTGCAGGAGGACGTGCAGGCGGTGGCGGTCAGCTCCTACCAGGGCGGCCACGTCGAGTACTTCCACTACCTGCTCGACCGGCTGAAGGAGGAGGGCCGCGGCGACGTGCGGGTGTTCGGCGGCGGCGGGGGCGTGATCGTCCCCGAGGAGATCGCCGAGCTGCACGCCGCGGGTGTCGCCCGCATCTTCTCGCCGGGCGACGGCCAGCGGCTGGGGCTGGCGCTGATGGTCAACCAGATCGTGGCCGAGGGCGACGTCGACCTGGCGGCGGGCGGCGCACTGCCGGCGTTCGACAGCCTGGCCGACGGGGCCGGGGGAGAACCGCAGCTGGCCCGCTCCCTCACCGGCCTGGAGACGGGCGCCTACCCCGAGGCCGACCTGCACACCCTGCGCTCCCTGGCCAGCGCCACCACCGTGCCCGTGGTGGGCATCACCGGCACCGGCGGGTCGGGCAAGTCGTCGCTCACCGACGAGCTGGTGCGACGCTTCCGACTCGACCGCGACGACGCCCTCCGCATGGCGGTGATCGCCATCGACCCCACCCGGCGCCGGGGCGGCGGGGCCCTGCTGGGTGACCGCATCCGCATGAACTCGCTCGACGGCCCCAACGTGTACTTCCGCTCCGTCGCGACCCGGCGGGCCGGGCAGGTGGTGCCGGAGGCGCTCGACGACATGATCGCCGCCTGCAAGGTGGCCGGCTACGAGCTGGTGATCATCGAGACGCCGGGCATCGGCCAGGGCGACGCGGCCGTCATCGACCACGTCGACTGGTCGCTCTACGCCATGACCGCCGAGTTCGGGGCGCCCAGCCAGCTCGAGAAGATCGACATGCTCGACTTCGCGGACGCCGTCGCCATCAACAAGTTCGACCGCCGCGGCGCCGAGGACGCCCTGCGGGAGGTGCGGCGCCAGATCCGCCGCAACCGGGGCGATCTCACCGTCGAGCTCGACGACCTGCCGGTGTTCGGCACGGTGGCGTCGCGCTTCGACGACGACGGCGTGACCGCGCTCTACCAGCACATGGCCTCAGAGCTGGCGGCGTTCGGGCTGCCACCTGCGGGCGGCGGCCTCCTCCCCCAGGTCGCCACCCGCACGTCCTCGCGTCGCGACGCCCTCGTGCCGCCCGACCGGATCCGCTACCTGGCGGAGATCAGCGGCGCCGTGCACGCTTACCACGAGGTGACCGAGGCCCAGGTTGCGGCTGCAAGGGCGAGTCAACATGTCGAGACGACGCTTCGTCTCCTCGCCGCCCAGGCCAACTCTGCAGGCTCAGCTGGTGGGGACGAGGCAGTCGACGCCGTTGCTCGGCTGTCGGTCAGCGTCGATGAGGCCGTGTCCGCCGATACCCGACAGCTGCTCGACGACTGGCCCGCCACCCGTGAGGCGTACAGCGGGGAGGAGCACCCCGGTGGAGCGGCGTTGAAGCGCCGGTCGCTGTCGGGCCTCGACGTGCCCCGGGTCGCGCTCCCGAGGGACGGCGACGACGGCGAGCTGCTGCGCTGGCTGCGGTCGGAGAACCTGCCCGGGCGCTTCCCGTTCACCGCCGGCGTCTTCCCCTTCAAGCGCGACGGCGAGGAGCCGGCCCGCATGTTCGCCGGCGAGGGCGACCCCTTCCGCACCAACCGGCGCTTCCACATGCTCTCGGAGGGCCAGCCCGCCACCCGGCTCTCCACGGCGTTCGACTCCGTGACCCTCTACGGCTTCGACCCCGCCGAGCGGCCGGACATCTACGGCAAGGTCGGCAACTCCGGCGTGTCGATCGCCACCCTCGACGACATGAAGGTGCTCTACGACGGGTTCGACCTGTGCGACCCGTCCACCTCGGTGTCGATGACCATCAACGGGCCGGCGCCCACGATCCTGGCCATGTTCCTCAACACGGCGATCGACCAGCACCCCGAGCTCGACCCGGCCGAGGTGCTGCGCCGGGTGCGGGGGACCGTGCAGGCCGACATCCTCAAGGAGGACCAGGGCCAGAACACCTGCATCTTCTCCACCGACTTCTCGCTGGGTGTCATGGCCGACATCCAGGAGTGGTTCATCGCCCACCAGGTGCAGAACTTCTACTCGGTGTCGATCTCCGGCTACCACATCGCCGAAGCCGGCGCGAACCCCATCAGCCAGCTGGCCTTCACGCTCTCCAACGCCTTCACCTACGTGGAGTCGTACCTGGCCCGGGGCATGGACGTCGACGACTTCGCCCCGAACCTCTCCTTCTTCTTCTCCAACGGCATGGACCCCGAGTACTCGGTGCTCGGGCGGGTCGCCCGGCGCATCTGGGCCGTCGCCATGCGGGAGCGCTACGGCGCCAACGGGCGGTCGCAGAAGCTGAAGTACCACGTGCAGACGTCGGGCCGGTCCTTGCACGCCCAGGAGATGGCGTTCAACGACATCCGGACCACGCTCCAGGCGCTGATCGCCCTCTACGACAACTGCAACAGCCTCCACACCAACGCCTACAACGAGGCCGTCACCACCCCCACCGAGGAGTCGGTGCGGCGGGCGCTGGCCATCCAGCTGGTGATCAACCGGGAGTGGGGGCTGTCGATGAACGAGAACCCCAACCAGGGGTCGTTCGTGATCGAGCAGCTCACCGACCTGGTGGAGGAGGCGGTGCTGGTGGAGTTCGAGCGGATCTCCGAGCGGGGCGGTGTCCTCGGGGCGATGGAGACCGGCTACCAGCGGGGCCGCATCCAGGACGAGTCGATGCTCTACGAGCAGCGCAAGCACGACGGGTCGCTGCCGCTGGTGGGGGTGAACACGTTCCTGCCGCCGGAGGGGCTGGCCGACTCCGACGGCTCGGGTTCCGGCTCCGAGGGCGAACCGCTCGAGCTGGCCCGGTCGACCGACGAGGAGAAGCAGCGCCAGCTGCAGCGACTCGCCGACTTCCAGGCCCGCCACGCCGAGGAGCGGCCTGCGGCCCTGGCCCGGTTGCGGGACGCGGCGCTGGCCGGGGAGAACGTCTTCGCCGTGCTCATGGACGCCGTGCGGGTGTGCAGCCTCGGCGAGATCACCCAGACCCTCTTCGCGGTCGGCGGGCGCTACCGCCGCAACGTCTGATGGCCGACTACGTGCCGCCGGTCGACGACATCGTCGAGGCCCTGTCGATCGTGGGGCTCGACGAGCTCGCCTCGTTGGACGCCTACTCGGGAACCGGGGCCGACTCCGCCACCGTGCGCGAGCTGCTGGAGGCGTTCGGGCGGTTCGCCGTCGACGTGCTGGTCCCCACCGACCGCGTCGGCGACCGGGAGGGCGCCCGCTTCGACCCCGCCACCGGCGCCGTGACGCTGCCCGAGGTGTTCGGCAAGGCCTACCGGTCGTTCGTGGAGGGCGGCTGGGGCGCTCTGGCCTTCCCCGAGGCCCACGGCGGCGGGGGCATGCCCCGGCTGGTGGGCACGGCCATGCAGGAGATCCTGACCTCCGCCAACATGGCCCTCTCGCTCAACCCGATCCTCACCCAGAGCGCCATCGAGCTGCTGGTGCGCTGGGGCACCCGGTCGCAGCAGGACCGCTACCTGCCCCGGCTGGTCAGCGGCGAGTGGACCGGCACCATGAACCTCACCGAGCCCGACGCCGGGTCCGACCTGGGGGCGATCCGCACCACCGCCGTGCCCTCGCCGCCGGGTGACGGGGGCGGGGGCGGCGGCTGGCGGGTGAGCGGCACCAAGATCTTCATCACCTGGGGCGAGCACGACCTGGCCGACAACATCGTCCACCTCGTGCTGGCCCGCACTCCCGATGCGCCGCCGGGGACCAAGGGCATCTCGCTGTTCCTGGTGCCCCGGGTGCTGCCCGACGGGGGCCGCAACGCGGTGTCCTGCGTGGCGCTGGAGCACAAGCTGGGCATCCACGCCTCGCCGACGTGCGTCATGTCGTTCGACGGCGCCGAGGCCGAGCTGGTGGGGGAGCGCCACGGCGGCATGCCGGCGATGTTCACGATGATGAACGCCGCCCGGCTGGCCATCGCCGTGCAGGGCCTGGCCGTCGGTGAGGTGGCGGGGCAGCAGGCGCTGGCCTTCGCCCGGGAGCGCCACCAGGGCCGGGCGCCGGGTGCAACGGCCGGCACGTCGTCGCCGATCGTCGAGCACCCCGACGTCGCCCGGATGCTGCTCGACATCCGGTCGTCCACCCGGGCGATGCGCCTCCTGCTGTTCCTGACCGCCCAGCAGACCGGGTTGGCGCAGCACGGGCGCACCGCGGCGGTGCGGGCCGCGGCCCAGGCCCGGGTCGACCTGCTCACCCCGATCGGCAAGGCCTGGTCCACCGACACCGGGTTCCGGCTGGCCTCCGAAGCTGTGCAGGTGCACGGCGGGATGGGCTACGTGGAGGAGACCGGCATCGCCCAGCGACTCCGCGACAGCCGCATCGCCCCGATCTACGAGGGCACCAACGGCATCCAGGCGATCGACCTCGTGACCCGCAAGGTGGTCCGCGACGGGGGTCTGGCGATGGGCGCGCTCCTTGCCGACATCGGCGCCACCGTCGGCGACGCCGCGTCGGCCGGTCCGACGGCCCGGGCGGCCGCAGCGCTGGGCGAGGCCGTCCAGGCGCTGCGCTCGGCCACCGAGTGGCTGGTCGCCCGCACCGACCCGGCCGACGTCCTCGCCGGCGCCACCGCCTACACCGAGCTGTGCGGCATCACCGTCGGCGGCTGGCTGCTCGTCCGCCGCGCCCTGGTCACCGGAGCCGACGAGGCGCTGGTCGACGCCGAGGTCTTCGCCGTCGAGTCGCTCACGTCGGCCCCGGGGCTGGCGCACCGATCGACGGCCGGCTCCGCCCACCTCGTCGCGCTTATACAGGGAGGGGCTGCCTGATCGACTCGATCAGGCTGGTGTAGCCGTCGTCGCCGTGGCCGTCGGCGACCCGGCGGTCGGCGAGGGTGCTGATCGCGGCGAGGATCCCGGCGTCGACGCCGACCTCCTCCTGCACCCGGACGAGCATCTGCAGCGCCCCCGCGTTCAGCCCGAGGGACGAGGGGATCCGGTCGGGGTAGGTCCCGCGATCGACGTCGAAGGCGACCTCGGCCCCGTCCTCGCCCGTGACCACGTTCTCGAACCACGCCTGGGCGTAGGGCAGGAAGTCCGCCGCGCTCACGTCGCCGGCGCCGACCACCGCGAACGCCTGCAGCCAGCCGGTCATGGTGGCGTAGAGCAGGCTGAGCAGGCCGGCGTCGTAGAGCGCGGGCAACCCGGCGTCGGCGCCGAGGTGCGGGCTGTTGCCGGCCAGCGTGGCGAGCGTGGCGCGGTGCCGGTCGTAGGCCGCCTCCGAGCCGCCGTAGAGGATCATCGCCTCCGGCCGGCCGACCTGCGCCGGGACGGCCATGATCACGCCGTCGAGGTAGTCGGCGCCGTGCTCGGCGGCCCAGCCCGCCAGCTCGCGGGCCTCACCGGGCGTGCCGGTGGTGAGGTTGACGACCGTGCGGCCGGCGAGCCGGTCGGCGACCGGGCCGAGGACGTCCTGCACACCGGCGTTGTCGAGGATGCAGACCACGACGACGTCGCTCGCCTCGACCGCCTCGGCCAGGGTGCCCGCCGCGGTGGCACCGCGGTCGACCAGCGCGTCGGCCCGGCCGGGCGTGCGGTTCCAGACGGTGACCGGGTACCCGGCGTCGAGCCAGGTCGTCGCGCACGCCCGGCCCATCGCTCCGAGACCGGCCATCGTCAGGTGGGGGAGTTGCTTGCTCATGGCCGCATGGTCGGGCCGACACGGCCATTTGGTCAAGTACCTACTTTTCTGTCATATACAGACGATTTGGTTAGTATTGGAACGTGACGACATACGGGTACACATGCGGGCTCGATGCGGCGGTCGACGTCATCGGCGGCAAGTGGAAGCCGCTGATCCTGTGGGCGCTGCACGTCGACACCCGCCGGTTCGGTGAGCTGCGCCGCGACGTGCCAGGCATCAGCGAGAAGATGCTGATCCGGCAGCTGCGCGAGATGGAGGCCGTCGGGATCGTGCACCGGGAGATGTACCGCGAGGTGCCGCCCCGGGTGGAGTACTCGCTCACCGAGTTCGGCCGGTCGCTCAACGCCGCGCTGGTGCCGCTCAGCGAGTGGGGCGAGCAGCACATGGACCGCATCGGCCTGGCGCGCCAGTGCGAGCACGACGGGGCCGCTCCGGAGCCGGCGCTCGACTGAGAGGCCGAGGCTCAGGCGTCGGACGTCTCATGAGACTCCCGTGAGAATCCTCTTATCCCGATCGGGATGAGAGGGAACTCACCGACGGCTCATCGGAGGCTCATGTCGGCCGCCGATCTTTGTCGTGCACGGTCCAACGACGAAAGGAACTGCACGATGACAACGGTGCTTCGACGACTGCTGGCCGGACTGGCCGCCGCCCTCCTGGCGGGGGTGGGCCTGGCGTTCGCGACCTCGTGGTCGCCCACGACCGTCGGCCTCGTGTCCGCCGTCTCGGCGGATGACGACGACGGTGGCGGCGACGACGATGGTGGCGATGACGACGACGGTGGCCAGGTGCCCGCCGGTGGCGTCCAGACCGGGCTCGGCGGTGCCGCCGGTGACGACGATGACGATGGCGGCGGCGACGACGATGGTGGTGGCGATGACGACGGTGGCCAGGTGCCGGCCGGCGGTGTCCAGACCGGGCTCGGTGGTGCTGCCGGTGACGATGACGACGACGGCGGCGGCGATGACGACGGTGGCGGTGACGACGACGGTGGGCAGGTGCCGGCCGGTGGCGTCCAGACCGGGTTCGGCGGGACCGCCGAGTCGTGGACCGGCGAGACGGTGAGCAACGAGCGCTCCGGTGGCGGCGACGTCGCCTCGACGCTGGTGCCGGTCGCCG
>DATHJB010000149.1 GCA_035316325.1 Acidimicrobiales bacterium | reverse complement strand
TGGAGGTCTGCGCCCCGCAGTAGCGGCCGCTCGTAGTGTGCCGGGGTGCAGATCGGTCTGATCTCGCTCCTGGTCGACGACTACGACCCGGCGGTCGAGTTCTTCGTGGGCACGCTGGGGTTCGACCTCGTGGAGGACTCGTCGTGCGGCCGCCGCGCTCGGAGCCGTACGGGCGTGTGGCGGTGTTCCTCGACGTGGCCGGCAACCGCTGGGATCTTGTGAGCCGACCCTGACGAGGGCCTAACCGTCGCCTCACAAACGGCGGGGACTCTGGAGGCCATGACGACTTCCCGCGGGTGGCTGGTGGTGGCGGCGGTGTCGGGCCTGGTGGCGGCGGCGTGCAGCCGAGACTCCGAGGAGACGACGCCGGAGCCCACGACCACGACCACCACCACGACGACGACCACCACGACCGCCGTGGATCTCGACGCGGCGGCGGAGCCGGTGGGGACCGTCACCCACGGGACGTTGACGTTCGAGGGGCGGGAGCGGACCTACCGGCTCTACGTCCCCGCCGACCTGCCCGACGGGCCGGTGCCGTTGTTCGTCGGCCTCCACGGCGGCACCGGGTGGGGCGACCAGTTCGCCACCACGAACCACGTCGAGGGGCTGGCGGAGAGCAACGGGTTCGTCGTGGTCCACCCGGACGGCGTGAAGGTCGCCAACGGACGGGGCGGCGTGTGGAACGGCGGGACGTGCTGCGCCGTCGCCGCCCGGGAGGACGTCGACGACGTGGGCTTCCTCGCCGCGCTGATCGACACGGTCGAGGCGGAGCAGCCGATCGACCCCCACCGGGTCTTCGCCTTCGGGCACTCCAACGGCGGGATCATGAGCTACCGCCTCGCCTGCGAGCTGGCCGACCGGGTGGTCGGCATCGGCGTGGTGGCCGGCACGCTCGCCCTCGAGCCGTGCGAGCCGTCGCAGCCCGTCTCGGTGATCCACGTGCACGGCACCGCCGACCAGAACCTGCCCATCGACGGGGGCGTCGGTCCGGAGTCGGTCGCCGGGGTCGCCTTCCCGCCGCCGCTCGACGGCTTCGACCACCTGGCCGACGCCGACGGCTGCCCCGCACCCGAGGAGACGACCGACGGCGACGTCACCACAGCCCGGCGCGAGCCGTGCGACGACGGGTCGGCCGCCACCTTCGTCACCATCGCCGGCGCTCCCCACGCCTGGCCGGGCGGCACGTCCCGCCTGACACCCCGGTCCAGCGCGGGCGACGCCGGCTACGACGCAACGGCGGAGCTGGTCCGCTTCCTCCTCGCCCATCCCCGCCCCTGACACAGGGTGTGCGTTGCCCTACGATGCGAGCAGGACGCGGCGAGCGGAGGCGAACCATGGCGGAAGGCGTTGTCACTTCGACACCCGAGGCGATCCAGTCGATCGACTCCATGAAGCGGACCATCAGCGGGGGCCTGGTCGAGGCCATCAACACGCTGATCTCCCACGGCGACTCACTCAACACCGCCAACTTCGACGGCGCCGCCGCCCACCGCTTCTACGAGGAGTGGCCCGCCACCAAGCAGGCCCTCAACACCGCCATCGAACGGCTCGGCATGATGAGCGACGACATCATGACCGTCAACACCAACATCCAGTCCGCCGGCGGCAACGCCTAACCACGGCAGCGCCCGTCGCTGCGGCGTAGGGCGACCGAAATGGTTGCCCCCTGCCGCATCGAGCCCGGACCGGCCTGATCGTGCGGTGCCCGGAGACCGTCCCGTCCCGAGTCATCTGTGGTCGCAAACCCACAGTCGAGTCGTTCGTCGTCGGAGACCGATCACAGGCGACTCGAGAACAACAAACGACCACAAACGACTCGCCAACCTCCGGGGAACTAGGCATCTAGGGGCGCCGGGCGTCAGTCTGGCCGGGTGCGGGAGAGGTGCTTGGCCCGGTAGAGGGCGGTGTCGGCGGCCTTCGTGACGGCGCTCGGGGCGGCGGTGGCGAAACCGACGCTGGCGGTCACCGACAGGACCAGGCCGTTGCGGAGCTTGATCGGGGCCTCGATGGCCTCGACGATCCGCTGCTGGGCGCCCGCCAGCCCGACTCCGGGGGTGCCGGCGGCGAACACGACGGCGAACTCGTCGCCGCCGAAGCGCACCACCAGGTCGCCCTCGCGGACCGCCCCTGACAGCCGCTTGGCCACCACCTTCAGGACGGCGTCGCCCGTCTCGTGGCCGTGGCGGTCGTTGACGGGCTTGAAGTCGTCGAGGTCGATGATCGCCATGGCGACGGTGTCGCCGGCCGCGTCGAGGCGGCGGTGGAGGGCGGCCCGGTTGCCGACGCCGGTCAGCGGGTCGGTCACGGCCGCCCGGTCGAGGGCGTGGTGGCGGCGCTGCTCGCCGATCACCATGCTGGCCAGGCGCTCGGCCTGCCGCAGGGCGTCGTCGTCGACGATGTTGCGCTCCCCGCTCGTGCGCACCCACACCACCAGGCACCCGACGACCGCGGCCGTCGCCCCGTCGAACAGCGGCGACACCCAGGCCGTGCGGAAGCCCTCGGCCCGGGCCTTGTCGGCGAGGACGTCGGGGAAGCCGGCGAAGTCGCCGGGGGCGCGCACCTCGCCGTCGGCCAGCGTGGCGGTCCACCAGCGGTCGTCGGCGACGAGGTGCTCGGCGACGCTGCCCTCCCTCGCCCCGATCACCGGGCTGCCGTCGACGAGCCCCACCACCGCGGCGGTGCCCACGACGTCGGGGACGAGGCCGGCGCAGGCGCCCAGCACCGTCGCCATCGGGGCGTCGGTGACGAGCAGGTCGATGACGTGGCCGACGCCGTCCAGCTCGCCGGTCACCTGGCGGGAGATCACGAGCATGCCGCGCACGTCGGGGTCGTCGAGCAGGTTGTGGACCTGTGCCTCCATGACCACCCAGCGGTCGTCGTCGAAGCGCTGGAACCGGTAGCGCAGCGGTGCGCTCACCGGTCGGGTGGGCCCGGGGAGCGGCGACTGGCTGGCGGTGCGGAGCTGGTCGAGGGCGTGGAGGATGCGGCCGACGTCGTCCGGGTGGATCCGGTCGAGCGAGCTGGTGCCCTCGCGGTCGTCGGGGTCGGAGCCGGTGACCCAGCTGGCGGACCGGCTCAGCCAGCGGATCTGGAGGTCCTCGTCGATGAGGATCACGATCGACGACGGCGACCGGTCGAGCGCCCGCACGAGCCGCTCCGCTATCGCCGGAGCGACCTCCTCCTCGTCGGTCTCCACCACCACCCCCGTCTCCCAGCCACGGACGTCCCCGACGATCATCGCGCGCCTCCCCGCAGGTTCTCCATCACGAACCCGTCCGCCGGTCGACCTGCACCACCGACACCCACTCCTCCACCCGCAACCTCCACCGCAGCATGCCGCGATGACCGAAGCGCCCGTACTCCACCGGCGTCACGTCCGCCACGACGTCGAAGCGGAGACCCGGGTGGAGACGCCAATTGTCCGGCTGCGGCACCCCGGCGACGTCCCTCACGCCGTCGGCGATGCCCTCGCGGGGCTCCAGGAGGCAAAGAACCCGAGCATCCCCGAGCCAGCGATAGCGGCGACGGCGGCGCAGCTCGAATCGTGCCACCTCCCAGTGCGCCACGTAGACGCCGTGCACCCGAACCGTCTCTCCCAAGACGAGGACGGGGTACTCATCATCGTCGTTGCGCTCGTCCGACGTCACGGCAGGTTCTCCTCAGTCTCCTAAGACTTCGTACGCCGCGTACGCGCCGGCGCCCGTCGCTCCGGCGACGCCCGCGGCCTCGATCGCCACGCCGCGAGGGCTCAACCCGTATCTCTCCTCGAACGGGTAGCGAAGGGCGTGCGGCAGGTCGCGGGTAGCGATCCCCTCTGCCAACGCCTCCTCTGTGTAGTTCACCAGCTGGGAGTTCTCGTAGAGCCAGTGATGAACGGCGGCCCGGGGCCCGGCCAGCATGGTGCCCTCGGTGGGGCTCAGCGCGGCGTGAACCTGCTCGTGGCGGAGCGTCGCCGGGAACCGCGTCGGGTGGATGTCGTGGCGGATCGTGATCTGGCCGTAGTCGTCGGTGTAACCGAGGATGTCGGGATCGGCGATGCGCCCGTACTCCCACGTCTTGGGGTTGATGCCGGGGCGGGGGGCGCGGATCCCATCGATGCCGCCGCCGGCGACGCCGGTGAGGGTGTCGAGCGCGAGGGCCTGGGGGTCGAAGGGGTTCTGGTCGGTGAGTTGGCGGGCGGCCATACCGCCGCTGACGTCGACCGTGGTGCTCACGCCGACCTGGAGGGCGGTGCGGCTCAGGGTCGACCACGTGGCCGCACTGGTGCTGGTCAGGCCGCTGGCCCACGAGCCGGCACCGGCCGACAGGCCACCGATGACCATGTCGACCCCCACCTGCCGCCAGTCGACCTGGCCGGTGACCAGGCGCTGGGAGCCCATGCTGAGGCCGCCCGCCAGCAGCGCGCCCCCGAGCACGATCCCGGCCCCGGTGAACAGCAGCGCTCCCCCGGCGACGATCATGGCGCCGGCCGCCAGGTACTCCCAGTTGTCGGCCACCCAGCCGGTGACCGGGTCGAGCAGGCCGCTGCTGGCCGCCGCCTCCCGGTAGGCGGCCAGGTCGGCCTCGGTCATGGGCCGCAGGCCGAACGGGTCGACGGCGCCGACCGGGTCGTTGCCGGCGTAGTGGTACGGGTGAGCGGCGTAGGGCCGGCCAGGCAGGCCGGGCAGCGGGTCGGGCGACAGGAACGCCCGGGTGGCGGGGTCGTAGGCCCGGTTGCGGAGCCACACCAGGCCGTCGATCTCCAGCTCGCCCCGATACCCGAGGCCGAGCGACGACCCGCCCGCCGGCCCCCACGGATCGCTGGTCGGGCCGACGACCGAGCCCTGCCAGTCGTGGGTGAGCCAGTCGGCCTGCCCGTCGCGGCCGCCGACGGTGGCCCACGCCTCGTCGGCGCCGACGATCGTGGTGCCGTCGAGCCAGCGGAGCTCAGGGACCGGCGAGGTGGGGTCCCAGAGGAGGGGCATGCCGTCGACCTCGGCCAGGTCGCCCAGGGCGTCGACGTGGAGAGACGTGTCGCCGGTCCTCGAGAGGTGGCCGAGCCAGTCCCACTCCTGGCCGTCCACCCGGCGGCCCGCGGCGTCGTAGCGGCAGGTCTGCAGCTGGTGGGCGGCGTCGTAGGCGTAGGTCGTCTCGCCGGCGGGACCGGACTCGGCGACGAGGCGGCCGGCGGGGTCGTAGGTGAACCTCCAGTCGCCGGCAGCGACGAGCTGGCCCGCGGCGTCGTAGGCGTAGGTGGTCGTGGCCCCGCCGGCGACCGTCGCCGCCACGACCCGCCCGGCCGCATCCCGTGCGAGCGACGTGACCCGACCGGCCGACTCGTGGCCGACGAACACCCCGTCCCGGTACCGCCACCGCTCGGACCCCCGGCGCACCAGCCGCCCCGCCGCGTCGTGCTCCAGCTCCAACTCCACCGGGCCGAGCGCCGGGTGGGCCGCTGCGACGACCTGGCCCGCGGCGTCGTGCGTGAACGTCGTCTCGGAGCCGTCCGGGTAGCCGACGGCGACACGCCGGCCGTCGAGGTCGTAGCGCCAGCTGAGGCCGAGGCCGTTGCGGCGCCGGGCGACGAGGCGGCCGGTCGCCGACCACTCCAGCTCGTGCCGGAACCCCGGCTCCTCCACCACCACCGGCCGCCCCAGGAGGTCCCGCGAGAACCGCACCCGCTCGGCGTCACCCACCCCGATCGCCCGCGTCCGGCCCGACCCGTCGTACCACCAGCGCACGTCCCCGCAGCCGCCGGGCAGCGTCCGCCGCAGCAGCCGCCCGGCCGGGTCGTGCTCCCAGCGGGTCCGGCGGCCGAGCTGGTCACGGCGCTCCACCAACCGCCCGACGGCGTCGTAGCGGTGCTCCACCCGACCCCCGAGGGGATCGACGACCGTGCGCAGGAAGCCCCGGGCGTCGTGCTCGTAGCGGGTCACACCGCCGAGCGGATCGGTCGCCGACGCCAGCCGACCAGCGGCGTCCCACGTGAAGCGGGTGACGCCGCCCGTCGGGTCGGTCACGGCCACCGGCCGGCCCACCAGGTCGCGCTCGTACCGGGTGGTGCCGCCCGCCGACGACACCCGGGCGACGAGCCGGCCGCCCCCGCCATAGCGGAAGCGCACCGTGTCCCCCGTCGGCGCGACGACCCGGGTGACGCGCCCGTCGCCGTCGTGGCGCTGCACCCAGCGCCGCCCCGACGGATCGACCACGGCGACCCGGCGGCCGGC
>DATHJB010000148.1 GCA_035316325.1 Acidimicrobiales bacterium | reverse complement strand
AGGAGTCGTCGGAGCCACCGGCCAGGTCGGTGGCGTCATGCGGGATGTGCTGGCCGAGCGGGACTTCCCGGTCGACCAGATCAGGTACTTCGCCTCGGCCCGGTCCGCCGGCCAGACGCTGCCGTGGAAGGGCGACGAGGTCGTCATCGAGGACGCCGCCACCGCCGACTACACGGGCCTCGACCTCGCCCTCTTCTCCGTCGGCAAGGGGGCGTCCAAGGAGCTGGCGCCCCGTTTCGTCGACAGCGGGGCGATCGTGGTCGACAACTCGTCGGCCTGGCGGATGGACCCCGACGTGCCCCTCGTCGTCTCCGAGGTCAACCCGGACGCCCTCGACCACATCCCCAAGGGCATCGTGGCCAACCCGAACTGCACCACGATGGCGTTCATGCCGGTCATGGCGCCCCTGCACCGGGCCGCCGGGCTGAAGCGACTGGTGGTCAGCACCTACCAGGCCGTGTCGGGTGGCGGGCTGGCCGGCGTCGCCGAGCTCGACGAGCAGGCCCGCAAGGTGGCCGACCGGGCCAGCGCCCTCACCTTCGACGGCTCGGCCGTGGAGTTCCCCGAGCCCGCCGTGTTCGCCGCCCCGTTGGCGTTCAACGTGCTGCCGCTGGCCGGCTCGTGGGTCGACGACGGCAGGGGCGAGACCGACGAGGAGCAGAAGCTCCGCAACGAGAGCCGCAAGATCCTCGCCATCCCGGACCTGCCGGTGTCGGCGACCTGCGTCCGGGTACCGGTGTTCACGGGCCACTCGCTGTCGATCAACGCCGAGTTCGACCGGCCGCTGTCCCCCTCGGACGCCGTCGAGCTGCTGCGGAGCGCGCCCGGCGTCGCGGTGGTCGACGTGCCGACGCCGCTGATGGCCGCCGGCAAGGACCCGTCCTACGTGGGCCGGGTGCGCCGCGACGAGACCGTCGAGCACGGCCTCGCCCTGTTCGTGTCCAACGACAACCTGCGCAAGGGCGCCGCCCTCAACGCCGTCCAGATCGCCGAGCTCCTCGCCACCCGCGGCTAGACGCTCTTTGAAGGAAACCGCCCCCAATAGGGCCATTTCTCTTCAAAGACGTGGCGCCACCGGGCGGCTCAGGGGCAGGTGCAGGGGCGCCCGCCGCAGGCCGGGCAGCCGTCGGCGTAGCGGGCGGCCGCATCGTCGAGGCTGAGCTCGAGCTGCTCGGCCAGCGACGCCAGCCAGGCCAGCACGTCGCCCAGCTCGTGGAGCTGCTGCTCCCGGGTGCCCTTGCGCACGGCCTGGGCCAGCTCGCCCAGCTCCTCGGTGAGCCACGCCACGGTCGCCGGCACGCCCCGCTCGCCGTCCCGCACGCCGTAGGTGTCGGCCATGTTGCGCTGGAAGCTCCGCAGGTCCATCCCGGCGACGCTAGGGCGTGACTAGGCCAGCAGCTTGTCGATGCCGATCCAGTGGTCGTCGCGGCGGACGGCCCAGCGGGTGCGGGGGCGACGCTCCTCGTAGCGGACGACGATGCGGAGGCGGCTGACGTCGTCGCGGGCGATGTCGGTCCACGGGCCCCGCCGGAGGGGCTGCTCGGGCACGGGCCACACGGGGGTGATGGTCAGCGGCGGGGCGGTGGTCACGTCCCTCTCGGGCTCCGGCGACTCGGCCGCGGGTCGCCGGAGCGGCATGAACCCGCCCGACGTGACGGCCACCGAGTCGAACCCGCCGTCGACCTTCACGAACGCCGTGACCGCGTGCACCCGGTCGGCGGCCTCGCTGAGGCGCAGCGGCATCACCAGCCGGGCGCCGACGGCGAGTTGCTCGTACCACGCCCGGGGCACGACGTCGCTCGACGCCGTCACCTCCAGGCGGTCGACGGGAGCCATGCCCGGCAGGCCGCGGGTGCCGTCGGCCACCACGACATGGACCCGCGCGTGGAGCCCCCGCAGCGCCCGGGCGGCGGCGACAGCCGCGTCGACGTCGAGGTCGACGGTCACGACGAGGCCGTCCGGATCGGCCAGGTGCCGGAGGAGGGCGGCGTTGTAGCCGGTGCCGGCGCCGATCTCGAGCACCCGGTGCCCGGGCTGCACGTCGAGCATCTCCAGCATCACGGCCATGATCGCCGGCTGCGACGACGACGACGTCGGCTGCCGGGTGGCGGGGTCACGGCGGGTGACGATGGCGTCGTCTCGATACACGCCGGGGAGCCCGACCTTGCTCAGCTCGTCGGGCAGGAAGGCCTCACGCGGCACCTCCAAGAACGCCCGCCCGATCCGCCGATCCCGCAGGTACCCCCGCCGCCGCAGATGCGCGACCAACCGCCGTCGCATCTCCATGCTTGCAACATCGACCACCCACCGATGCTACGACTGCCCGCCGACATCGCCTTCCTGGTCGGGATGGCGGGATTTGAACCCACGACCCCCGCGTCCCGAACGCGGTGCTCTACCAAACTGAGCCACATCCCGTTGACCGGAGAGACGAGCTTAGCTCCCTCCGCAGAGCCACTCGAACCACTAACGGAGAGTCAGGCGGTCGCCAGCCCGGAAGGCTCGTGGTAGGTGTCCCACCTCATCAACGCCTCGGCGGCCTTGCGCAGGCGGAGCGAGTCGAGCGGCTTGACCAGCCACCCGTCGACGTCGACCCGGCGGGCCATCGGCACGTCGGCCGGACGGTCGAGCAGCAGCAGCACGGGCGCCGCCGGCAACCGACGGGCCTCCATCTCCTGCTCCAGGAACAGGTACGTCGCCACGCCGCCCATGTTGCCGATCTGGAGGTCGAGCACGACCAGGGCCGGCTTGTGCTCACGCACCGCATCGGCGACCTCCCGCCCCGAGCGAACCCGACGCACGGTGGTCGACCTGTCGGCCAACGCAGCATCGACGTCGGCATGGATCCAGTCCGCATCTGTGGCGATCAACACGTCTGACACGGTTGGGGAGGCTAAAGGCCGGGAACGGTCTCGTGCCAGCACCGGCACCAGCGGGCGTGCTGCCGACCTGCCGAGCACACCCCGCTAGCATCGCCGGGCGACCCCGGGAGGAAAGCAGTGCTCGACATACAGGTGGAGGACACACCTGACCACACGGTCTGCCGGCCGGTGGGTGAGCTCGACGCCTACACGGTCGGACAGTTCCGTGACTCATTGGCGAAGCTGGCGGATCAGCGTTACTTGCTCATCGATCTCTCGTCTGTGCCGTTCATGGACTCGGCCGGGCTCGGTGCCCTGATCGGCGGCATCCGCCGCGCCCGCGAAGCCGGCGGTGACGTGGCGGTGGCATGCAGCCGCCCCACCCTCACGCGCCTGCTGCACACCACGGGCTTCGACCGCATCGTCCCCGTCACCGAGACCGTCGACGCCGCCGCTGCGGCCCTGCGCGAGGCCGCCACCAGCATCGAGGACTGAGGGCCCGGAGGACTAGCGCTCGCGCCCGTCGCCGAACAGGAGGCCGGCGACCTCGGCCATGCCGTCGAGGTCGTGGACGTCCTGACCCAGGAACGGCACCCACACCACGGGCGCCGACGCCACCGCCCCCTCCAGGCCCGCCAGGTGCTCGCGCTCGCGGGCGGCCACGGCCTGGAAGTCGGCGAGGTTGGCGTAGAGGTCGCCCAGCGGCGTCCCGGCCAGCGTCGACGCCCGTGAGCGCGTCGCCTCCGCCAGCCCGTCACCGAACGACGGGTGCACCCGGTTGACGACCAGGCCCTCCACCCCGATGCCGGCCTCGTGGAGCCGGTCGGCGAAGAACTGCGCCTCCTGCAGGGTGTCGCGCCGGGCCGACGCGACCAGCAGGAACGCCGTCGTCCCCGATGCCGACAGCAGCGCGTTGACCCGGTCGGCCCGCTCGCGGAACCCCTCCTCCATGCCCTCGAACGCCTGGAAGAACGCGACGGCGTCGTCGATCACGTCGCCGCCCACCACCCGCGACACGGATCGCAGGAACGTCTGCGCCGCCACGTTGACCGCCCGCACCAGCCCGCTCTTCGGCGACACCAGCAGCCGGAACAGCCGGTGCTCCAGGAAGTGCGACAGCCGGCGCGGGGCGTCGAGGAAGTCGAGGGCGTGGCGGGTGGGCGGGGTGTCGACCACCACGAGGTCGTAGTCGGCGTCGCCGTGGAGCTCGTAGAGCTTCTCCATCGCCATGTACTCCTGGGTGCCCGACAGCGCCTCGGAGATGTTGCGGTAGAAGCGGTTGGCCAGGATGCGCTCGGCCTGCGCCGGGTCGGTGGCGTAGTTGACGACGAGGGCGTCGAAGGTCGACTTGGTGTCGAGCATCATCGCCCACAGCTCGCCGGGCCAGTCGCCGTCGATGCGGCTGGGCTCGCCGGTGAGGCCGTCGAGGCCGAGGGCGTCGGCGAGGCGCTTGGCGGGATCGATGGTGACGACGACGGTCCGCCGTCCCAACCGGGCCGCCTGCAGGGCGACGACGGCCGCCGTGGTGGTCTTGCCCACCCCGCCGGAGCCGCAGCACACGACGATCTGCCGGTCCGTCACCAGCCGGAGCAGCTGCTGTTGCGACTCGGAGGGACCCGTCGTCATGCCGGTAGCTCGGTCAGCGTCCGGATCTCGGCCAGCAGACCGTGGGCCAGCGCGTCGACCTCGGCGGGACCGATGGCGGCGGTGAAGAGGAACGGCATGCGCAGCTGCGGCAGCGGCAGATCGGCGGCCAGCCGACCCACCTGCTCGTCCTGGAGGGCGGTGCGCCGACGCCGGAAGTCGGCGGCTGCGGCCAGGGCCGACGCCTCGCCGTCCCGCAGCGCCACATCAGCGGCAGCCGCCGCAGCCAGCGGGTCGGCCCCGATGCCGGCGAGCTCCGGGTAGAGGCCGTTGACCACGATCGGCCCGAGGCTCACGCCGACCCGGTCCTCCAGCAGGTACGCCGTGTCGACCGCCTCGTTGACCGGCGTCTCCTCCGGGATGGTGACCAGCACCACCTGGCAGCGCCGGTGGTCCTCCAGCAGGTCGAGCACGTCGCGGGCCTGGGTGTTGATGGGCCCGACGCTCACCGCGTCGAGCAATCCCCGCGCCGACTGCAGGAAGGTGACGGCGTGCCCGGCCGCGGGCGCGTCGAGCACGATCAGGTCGGCCGTCCCGGAACGCTCGAGCTGCTTCACCTTGCCCAGCAGCAGGATGTCCTTGATCCCCGGAGCCGCCGTCGCCACCACGTCGAGCGCGCCCGAGGCGACCAGCCGCTTGGAGATGCGCGACAGCCCGTGGTCCCGCAGGTACTCGAGCAGCGCCTGGTCAGGCGTGATCGTGCGGGCCCGGACCCCCTCGGCGAGCACGATCTCGTCGTAGGTGAGGTCCGGCTTTCCGAACATCGCGGGCAGCCCCGAACGCCCCTCCACCTCGACCACGAGGGTCGACAAACCGACGAGGGCGGCGGCTCGGGCCAGCGCTGCGCTGACCGTCGTCTTGCCGACCCCGCCCTTGCCGGCCACGACGACCAGCCGAGATGCAGCGAAGAACTGAGCAGGATCCAAGAATCACCCTCTGAGCAGGCCAAACGTCGTCCATGTGAGCCATTCCTGTGAGCCAATCACTCGAAAGGATCACTCCCCGACATGGACAGCGACACCGTAGAGGAACCCAGCGATCCGGCCCCAGCGTCCACCCGCCGCTTCACGGTGGGCCTGATCCTCGACGTGGCCAAGGTCGTCGAGTCCCATGGCTACGGCCCGTTCGGCGGTCGTGACTTCGTCGAGCTGCGGCAGCACCTCCTCCACCTCCTGCACAGTGACGACGGCCGGTGCACGGGCCGAGCCCGCCCCCCGCTCGCAAAGGGGGTCGGCCATGACCGTGACTGACCTGGCCCGGACGAACGGCCACGACCTGACCGACGCCGAGGCGCGGGCAGCCGCCCAGGACCTGGTGCGCCAGGCCGACTCCGCCGGCGAGTCCTTGTGCGGCGCCGACGTCGGCCGCCGCTTCGGCCGGACCGACCGCTGGGGCCGGAAGCAGATCTCCCTCGCCCGAAGGACAGACGAAGGACCAGCGCCCGGCACGACCACCGCGCCAACGCCCCGGAACGTCGTCTCCGTTCCGCCCGGAACGGGAGTCGGCCACGTCCCGGCCGGAACGCCCGACCCGACCGATCGGATGACGACAGGCCGGTCGAAGCTCGACACGCTGGCGATGCTCGTCGTCGCCCTGGTCGCGCTAGCTGCGTCCTACGGCCACATGCTGGAGGTGGCGACGACGGCCGGCGAGAGCATCTGGATCGCCCGCATGTTCCCGATCACCGTCGACGGCGTCGTCTTCATCGCCCTCCGCCTCGGCGGCCCAGAAGGCCGCTGGTGGCTCGCCCTCGGTATCGCCGTCTCCATCGCCGCCAACGTCGCCGCCGCCGACCCCACGATCGAAGGCCGCCTGGCCCCCTCTCGCCCTCGTCGGCACCCACCGCCTCATCCACTCTCAGCCGAGCCGTCAAGGCAGTCGGCTGACCTAAAGGCGAGGCTACGAACAGACCAACGGAGGTTTGACTTTTCCACCGGCGCGTTCAGGATGGCGACATATGAGGCGGGCTGGGGTCAGACAGGCGGATCGTCGGTTCGTGTGCGCGAGTCTGGCCGCAGTCATCGCTGTCGCTGTCGTCAGCGGCTGCTCGGCCAATGACGATCCGGCGATCGAGACCGGGGCCGCCCAACAGGTGAGCGATCTTCCGAAAGCTGAAGGTCGCCGCGCCGTTCCGATCTCGGACGACATCGTGGTCGTCGGAGGCGGCGCCACTCCGAACGGGGATGGTTCGTACAGTCCCGTCTACGAGATGTGGACCATCGGCGACAACAGGCAGCCGATCCAGCTTCCGGCCCTCCCCGCTGACGGCATCGTCGAAGGCCTGTCCGGGGTTCAGGTAGGAGAGACGCTCGTCCTCGGTGGTCAGGACTGCACCTTCGGCGGCGGCGAGATGCTCTTGTGCGGTGCCCGCGTTCCGACGATGTGGACGAAGAGCGAGGGCGACTCGGAGTGGGAAGCTCATCCCTTCCCTGAGGACTTCCTCGACGGCGTGGCCTGGTCTGGGGACACGGTTACGGGTGGGGGCGAGCTACAGGTGTTCGGCTCCGTCAACGATCGCGCCGTGCTCGCTCTGAGCGGCGGCGGACGGATCCGATTCGGCACGTTCGATCCCGGATCTGACGAGTTCTCGGTGCTCGGGGACGGGCTGGCCAGCTCTCTGTCACTTTCGGCTACGCCGTTCTGCGTCGACGCCGACGGGGCGGTGCTACACGCTCGGTCGCATTCCTTGGATCCGGCAGGCGATCAACTCGAGGCCGAGGAAGTCAGCTTGGCGCGACTGCAGCCAGACGGGCGATGGGAAGAGGGACCGCGTGCGAGGCTCGGCGATCTTTCCGCTCACCGGAGCGTCGGCACGATGGACCTGGCTTGTCTGCAGGAGAGAGACCCGCTCGTCTCCATCTACGTGACCGGCGCCGACCCGGTCATCGCCAGCGTCGACCAGGAGTCGCTCGGTCTCTCACCTCTCGCCGACGTCGTCGCTGGACTGAAGGGCGGGGAGAACCAGATCGTGAGCACACTTCCCGACATCGTCGGCGCGCAGCCCAACGGCGATGTGCTCATCCGATCGAACGACCAGGTGTTCGCTCTGGGCGCCGACGGGAGTGTCGCTCAAGCCGGCGACGTCGACGCCGAGGCATCCGACGGAGGTGCGGTCCTGGTGGGTGACGGTCTGCTGGTGGTCGACAACGACACCGGAGCGGTCGATGTCGAATAGAGCGGCACGCAGGAACAAGGACCGGCGAACGGCGGCTCGCCGCCAGACGGCAGCCGGTGTCGTGGCCTTGGCCCTGCCACTAGCGCCGATCGCTTGGGGAACGGCACGTCCTTCTCCCGCAGAGGCGACTGCGTCGGCCTCTCCGGCCTCGCCCCAGGGCCAGTTGATCCCTGGAGGCCCTCCGAGGACCGTGACGATCGACGAACCCTTCGATCCCGCCACTGTCACGCTACAGAAGGCCCCCGGCCGGCGTGTGTCGGTCCTTCTCTCGGCCGCCACGATTCCCGGTGACTGTACGTTCTCCGTCTCGGGGCCCCTCGTGACTGGTGGAAACGGCGGCTTCGGCGTCTTCGTCGGGGAATGTGAACGGTTTGTCGACCCACCGCTGTTGTTCGACCGGTTCCGCGACGGGACGCTGACCCTCAGCGTCCAGCCGATCGACGAGAACGCCTTCGGCTCGGTCACCCTGCAGGCGTACGACGTGCCGGAGAACCTGATCGGCTCGATCGCTCCAGGTGACGGGCCGGTCTCGATCGCGGTTGAAGCACCAGGCCATCAACCCCGTGTCACGTTCCAGGGTCTCGAGGGACAAGCGCTGACAGTCAGGGCGAGCAACAACTCGATCCCGGGGAGCTGTGTCGTCCACATCTTCACGCCGGACAGCCAAGCGATCCGAGTGGGTAACTGCGGGAACCTGTCGTATGACCTCGGTGAGCTGGACGAGACAGGCACGTACCAGCTCTCCGTCGCCTCCACTGGCTTGCCTCCCGGCACGGGCTCAATCGATGTGGAGGTCGCCCACACCTTCATGCCACAGGTGATCCACCACAACATCTCCGGCAGCATCATCAACAACGGTCAAGCCATGAGCGCGATCGAGCCGCTGGAGGCCGAAGTGCTGGACTTCGGCTTCCCGATCGCCTTCAGCATCAACGAAGCCTGCCGGGGTCAGGTCGAGGCCCTCGTGGAGTGGCTCTCCTTCACCTACGGCGTCGAGTATTCGTACGCGATGTTCGTCCACGCCCGGGAGATCGGAGAGTGTGGCGCCAGCGGCTCGACCGACTACGGGACAGCGGTGGTCACGATCGGTGCCGGCCACGAAGCGTCGGCCAACTGCTACAACGACGGGGTCGGCAGCCAATGCGGGTGGCGCTACCAAGAGCAGACTCCGGATGCCGAGGGGCGCGGCGCAGTCTGCATGACGGCAGGCTTGTTCGGGACCAAGGGCTATGCGTGCTCGACGCACCTGCAGCACCTGAGAGACGACGGCACGCATCCCAGCCACAACCAGTTCGTGGAGTACACGGACATCGTCCGGTTCGCGCAGGCGGCCACGGGAGAACCCGTGAACTTCGCCGGCGACCTGTATCTCGACCGCAATGAGATGGAGTTCCTGTCCGTCCTGAAGAGAGGACGGTCGTTCTGGGCCGACTTCCGCGACGCCGACCCTGCGGAGGGAGAGACCTGGATAGACGGCGGAGGCACAGGGCGCCAGGTGGACCACGTGATGTCCAGCATCGGTCACCCGCTGCTGAAGGACGTGCACCTCCTACCGGCAGATGGCGAACCGTTCCCCGGAGGAGCCGACTGCCCAGGGACAGTCGTGTTCTGCTCCGATCATCGGCTCGTGAACAGCTACCTATCGTTCGACGGCCAGTGAGTGCTGATGCCCACGCTGGCTTTGCGGCTGGCGACAGCTGGAAGCCGGCCCCGCTGAAGACTGAGAGGATCGTCCTCGATCCGGTCAGCCCGAGCCACTACGAGTTCCTGCGACGGGCCGAGGTCAACCTGCTGGGCGCCACATGGCGCCATCGAGGAGCGGTGAGGTCGCCGGAGACGTTCGCTTCGTCAGTCTGGGCCGGCGTGCTGTGCCAATACCTGGCGTTGAATCGCCCCGAGGGGCAACCCTTGGCCTGGTTCCAGTGCTACAACGCCGATCAGGCCTCAGGGACGGCGTTTCTGTCGGCCGGACGATTTTCTCCTGCGACCAGCCTCGACCTCTCGTTCATGGAGGCGTCGTGGATCTTCGTGGAGCACCTGTTCGACTGCTGGCCCTTCCGGAAGCTCGTCATGGAGGTACCGGAGTTCAACCTCAGCCGTCTCGAGAGCGGGATCGGCGACGTCTTCCAGATCGAAGGTCGTCTCCTGGAGATGATCTGGGCCGGGGGACGATATTGGGACCTGGTGCTCCTAACCATCGACCGCGCCGCTTGGAGCCGGTCCGAGCGAGTGGCGTACATCCGGTCCCGCGTGACCGGGACACGGTCGCCCTGATCGGGCCGGACCTCTCGACGCCCTAAGCGGCGAGGTAGTGGGGCTCGATTACCTTCCCACCGGTCAGCCCAGGTCGCCTTGGTCCCAGGTCGTGGCGGGCGCAGTACGTTGAGGCAGGTCGAATACCTGGAGGGCGTCATGGCTGATCACCGGACACCCGAGCGCGCCTGCGAGGGCTGTGGCTGCGCCCTGAGCCGCTACAACGGCGGGAACTGCTGCTCCACCTGTCGCCGGTCGCTCCGCGACCTGCGGAGGAACTCGCCGGCCGTCTCCTCTGAGGTCTGGACCGACGCCGAGCTGCGGGAAGCGCTCGCCAGCTGGGACTTCGGCGTGGTGGCGCGGCTTCTGCGGCAGCGGGCCGGGTTGCGCCAGGAGGATCTGGCCCACATGACCGGGCTCAGCCAAGGGTTCCTCTCGCAGCTCGAGTCCGGCGACCGCCAGCTGACGAACGTCAACAGGATCATCGAGTTCCTCGACGGTCTCGAAACCCCCGCCGAGCTCCTTCCTCTGCCGAGTCGTCGTACTCAGGCACCTGCATTGCCAGGTGATGAACCGGTCGGATCAGCTCGGGGCGGGACCGCCGACCGTCCGCCAACGGTGAACGACGTGGCACAGGTTGCGCTGTGGGCGAGCCCGGCGATGACGGAGAGCAGCACGACGGTGGTCGACATTGGCGCCATCCGGGCGATGGCGACGGCGTTCCAGGTGGCTGACCGGCAGGTCGGCGGCGGCCGCCTGTACGGGCCCGTCTCCCGCTACCTCCGAGACGAGGTCGCACCGGGGCTGCTCGCTGCCGTCGGGGGATCGACGCAACCGCAGCTCTTCGCGGCCGCGGCATCCCTCACGGAGGCTGCCGGCTGGATGGCGCACGAAGCAGGGGACGACACTCGGGCCCGGAAGCACCTGGCACACGCCTTCCGCCTGGCGTCGTCGGCCGGGAGCCCTGCACTCGTCGGCAACGTCTGTGCCTCGATGTCGCACCTGGCCGGGCAGCTCGACGAGCACGACCACGCTCTCCGCCTGGCCGACCTCGGCCTCGACAACGCACGTCAGGGACCCAACATCGCGCCGCTCGTGGCCCGCTTGCTGGCCATGCGTGCCGCAGCCCTGGCTCGTCAGGGGGCAAAGCAGGAATGCCTATCGACGTTGAGGAGCGCGGAACGGAGTCTGGCCGACTCGAACAGCACCACAGGCGAGACCGAGTGGCTGTCGCCCTTCGACGAGGGCTCGCTGGCCAGCGAGGCGGCGGCGTGCCTCGCGGCGCTCGGGGAGCTGGCTGCGGCCGAGGATGCGGCCCGCCGTGCGCTCGGGCTGCGGGGCAAGGACCGTGCCCGGAGCCGTGCCTTGGCCCAGCTCACTCTGGCCGGCGTGCTCGCCGATGCCGGACGGTTGGACGAGGCAGCGGTGCTGGGGCTCGCTGCCTGTGGCCTCGCCGCGTCCCTGGCTTCTGACCAGGTGTGTCGCCGCCTCGACAAGCTCGGGCATCGGCTCCAGCCACACCAGAATGTCCCGGACGTGACAGCGTTCCTCTCCGAGCTCACCTCCGTCCGCGGCAAGCAGGCCCCTGACGACAGCAGCACGTTGTGGCCGACGTGACCGATCCCGACGATCCGGCCCGGTACGCGTACCTGGCCGAGGGGAACGCTCGACAAGCTCGCAAGCGGGTCGCCGCTGATGTGCTCATTCGCGACCAAGCCGGTCGGGTGCTGTTGGTCAACCCGAGCTACAAGGAGCATTGGGATCTTCCCGGCGGTATGGCCGAAGCCAACGAGCCGCCCCGGACCGCGGCCGAGCGCGAGCTGCGCGAGGAGCTGAACCTCCGCATCGCTGTCGGCCGGCTCTTGCTGATCGACTGGGTTGGTCCACGCGATCCTTGGGACGACCAACTCGTCTTCATCTTCGACGGCGGAACCCTCAGCGAGGTCGACATCGCTGCCATGAGGATCAGCGATCCCGAGATCACTGCATTCGAATTCGCTGAACCCGACGTCGCCAAGCGACGGCTACGTCCCGACGTCGCCGATCGTCTCCGACGAGCCAGCGAAGCGCGAGAGGCCGGGACCGTCGACTACGACGAGATGCTGCGTCGGTAGGTCCACGTCCTGGGCTGACGTCCGACGCGAATGTGTTTCGGAGTGCAGCTCTGATCGTGGCCGCACGCTTGGATAGCACCAGCGATACAGCTCCTTAGCTGGGGCAATGGACGTGAAGGCGTCCGACGGCAGACCCTGCTGGGCATGTGGCCGAGTCTTCCGCACCTCTGTGAGCCTGGGTCCGAGGACGGCCGACCTGAGCGGGTCTCGTGACGCTCGAGGCGGTCTCTCTGGGCCTGACGTCTGCGGTTGTGCTGGCGTTCCTGGCCGGCTGTTGGCGACGTTGCAATGTTGCGTTAGGCCGGATCGAAGGCGAGATGGCGGCGCTCCGCCGCGAGGTCACCGGCTACCGAGCGGCACACGAAAACATGACGGAGTCGCTGGACCGACGCCTTCTTGGGCTGGAGCAGACGTCGGCAGAAGCGGCGGTGGAGCTGCGGATGGCGTCGGACCAGTTGATGGGTCAGCGGGCGGCCGGGCCTTCGGCGGTCGGTGAGCAAGGGTGACCGTGTTCGCCGTCGGTTCGATTCGCTGGCTGACGACCCCGGCCTGTGAGGGGTCGGGAGCCTGTCTCAGGCCCACCTGCCAGGTTGGCCCTGGACAGGTGTGGTGTCCGGGGTGCAGCCGCTTGGTGCGGGTGGGCGCTATGCGGCGTCGTGCGGGAGCCGAGGTGCTGGTGGTCGGAAGACATGCGGCATGACTGCACCGTGCTCTGCGTGCTGCGGTCGTGCCTCCTGCGGCATCCCAAGCGGGCTTCTGGCCGGTGGCGGGCTTCTGGCCGGTGATCGAGTTCGTCAACCACAGGAGGAAAGACCCCTATGAGCCACATCGTCCATCCCGATCCGCAGTCGGTCGGCGGCCGCGCTGCCGCGATCCTCGCTGCGAGCCGTTCCGATCTCGATTTCGAGCGGCTGACCAGCTCGACGAGCTTGTACGCGTCGTGCTGGAGCACGTTTACGGGCTACCCGATCGTGTGCGAGTTCGATCTGGACACGGACACCGCGCCGCTGTTCGCCGAGGCCTTGAAGGTGCTGGCGTTGAAGGCCGCCATCTACGAGTTGACCGACGGCGATGAGGACGCGGCCGAGCTGGTCGTGTCCGCCCCGGTCGACGAGATGGTGCACGCCGTGTTGGCGCAGCACACGCTGGTGGTGCAGGTGCAGCTGCGCCTCGGGATCGAGTTCGTGCACATGACCGACCGGGAGCGCTTCGGCTGGATGGCGGGCGACTACACCGAGCAGTGCTATCGGGCCGCGGGCTGGGGTGACCCGCCCGCCCGGTATTGGATCGGCGCCGAGGAGACTGCCCGCCGGATGCGCGTCCTGGACGCGCGGTACCGCAGCATCGGCGTGACCGGCGGCGGTCGCCGCGTGTCGATCGACTTCGACGCCGAGCCGGCGGCGTTACCCGGGTAGCCCGTGCGCCAGCACCCTCCGCAGAGCGGTGACGATCTCCTCCGGGGCGAAGCATCGCGACGCTGCAGCCTCCGCCTGGGAGAGAGCCGAGGCCATCTGCTCGGGCTCGGCCGTGCGGAGCATGGCGATCAACCACGCCTCCAGATCGTCGACATCGCTGGGGAGCGCGAGCTGGTCGGCCGTGGGAGTGAACACCGCTCCTCCTTCGGCCGCCAGCCGCGGGTCCAGTCCCGAGCTGGCGTAGGCCCCGGGAGCCATCCCGACCCGGAACGGATGGACGCACACCGCGACGCCGGACTCCGCGTCGATCCGGTGTCCCACCTGGCCGTCCAGGCGATAGCGGGGGCCGGGCTGGTCGACCACGTCGAAGCACCCCGGTCCGAGCCGCTGAGCAGGACAGACGAGACATGTCCTGTCCGCCCACTCCGGCAGGGGCGCCCGCTGATCCGACACCCACGAAGCATAGGAAGGCGCCGGCAGCGGCCATGACCGAACTCGGCCTCGATGATCACTCGACGATCTCTGCGGCTCTCCAGCTCGCCCGACTCTGGTGCGACGGCCAGCGGATCGGCCCCCAGGACGCCCTCACCCACGCCCTCCAGGTCGTCGACGTGCTCCGCCGGCACGTGCCCGACGCCGCCCCCGAGGTGATCGCCGCAGCGTTGCTGCACGACAGCCCTGAACTTGCCCCACCAGGGCTTGACCTTCACGCCGTCCTCGTCACGCTCCTATCGCCCGAGGTCGCCCGACTGGTCGAAGCGCTCCAGCACGAACACGACGGACTCAGCGCCGGCACCGTGCCGCGACCACCAGCGGACGACTCGGCCACGATGCAGGCCAGCGCCGCGGACAAGATCGTCAGCATCGCCACCGTGCTGGAACGCGCACGCACCGACGACCCATCCGCCTACTGGTCGACCCGGTCGGGCTTCGTCGCCGCGCTCCCCTACTTCCGCGCCTTCACCGCAGCCGCCGAGCACGTCCTGCCGTCGACGATGACCGCGGAGCTGGGCGACCTGGTCGACCGAGCCGTCGCTGCCGCCACACCCACTCGGCCGGCCGGCCCACTGTCGTGAACCTGCCTCCCGGGGGCGGCGCCGACCCCGTGACGAGGGACGACCTGCGACGGCTCGAAGAACGGTTCGACGCCCGCTTCCAGGAGATCAAGGCCCGCATCGTCCTGCACGACGGTCGCTTCGCAGCGATGGGAGACCGGATCAACCAGACCGACCGACGCTGTGACGCCCTCGGCGCCCGTGTCGACTCCCAACTGCGGAGCATGGACCGCCGCTTCGATGGCGTCGAAACCCGCCTCGACCACGTCGCCGCCCAGCTCTCCTAGATCGGGACCGGCTTCGCCGCGATCCGCGACCAACACGACACCAGGGTGGTGGCAGCTCAGGCGCCGGCCGAGGCATCTGCGGCCCCAATGACGAACCCCGGTACAGGCCAGCCTCAACCTGTGCTGGGCCCACCTCGGCACTGCTGCGGCGACGATGCACGGTGGCGAGGTGCTGAAATGCCGCCGGGATGTCGGGTACGCACTCAGCGACGCTCGCCGATCGGTCGGAGACGACGACGCCTCGGCGCCGAGGAGCGCCCGCAGGTCGTCGAGGCGGATCACGCATCGACACGGCTGCCGCTCATCGTTGGTGGTCTCTCACCCGAACCCGCTACCTGTCATGGCGTCGTGGGTTGGATCTCGACGACCAGCTCGGTGCCGTCGGGGCTGATGGTGGCGGTGACGGCGTCGGGGTCGTCGGACTCGGGGCCCCAGATCGCGATCTGGATGTGGTTGTCGAGGGGCCAGACGTCGTCGGGTCCGCCGCACACGGGGACCTTCGCCGAGGAGCCGTGGGTATCCAGTGGGATGTCCGAACCCCTGGTCCCGGGCTTGAGCCATGCGACGGGGATGAGGACGTCGACGGTGCCCTCGTCGCCTGGGAACCAGTGCGTGTTCTCGCACACCTTGACCCGGTCGGGGCGTTGTGTCGTGTAGGCGATACCGGGGGCATCGGGATGCTCGATGTCGTCCACGTACATGGGTGCGTCGGTGGGCACGGGGGCGTCGAAGTGGACCACGACGAGCGCCGTGCCGGTCCGGCCGCCGTACGCGTCGATCCGCTCGACACCGACCGGCCGGGCCGGTGCCAGCGGCGCGTCGGTCGTCGCCGGCGCCTCTCGCTTGGTGCTCACGTCCGGCGACGACCTACCGCCCATCACCGTGGGTGCGGCGACGACGAGCGCCAGCATCGCCAGCACACCGCAGCCGGCCCCCACCCGGCGGCGACGACGACGGCGGCCGACCCGGCGCAGCACGTCCTGCTCCACGTCCTCCAGCGGCCCCCGAGACTCGTCAATGAGATCCCCGAACTGCGTGCGCAGCAGCTCGTCGAGGTCGATCGCCATCTAGGTCACCTCCTGGTCGACGACGGCAAGGGCACCGGCCAGCGACCGCCGGGCCCGGAACAGCGCGTGCTTGACCCCGCCCGCACTCAGCCCGAGTAGGTCCGCCACCTCGGCGACCGGCAGGTCCAGCAGGTAATACAGGACCACGACCTCCCGCTGGCGCCCCGGCAGGTCGCGCAGAGCCCGCTGCAGGTCGACCGACTGGCCGTCCTCGGCGGGCACCGGGCGGTCGACCGCACGGCCCCCGATCTCACGTCGGATCTTGCGCCAGCGGTTCCGAGCCAGGTTCAAGGCCACCGTGAGCACCCAGCGGTCGAGCTGCTCGATGCTGTCGCCGCGCTCCCAGGCCCGAGCCAAAGCCTCGTGCACGACATCCTCCGCTGCCGCCCGACTCCCGGTCACCATCGTGACGACACCCAGCACCCGGCCGTAGTGGGTGTTGTAGAACGATCGAAGATCGTCGTCGGTCAACCGCACCCCCACGCCATGAGGACACGCTACGGCGAGGTTCGGTTTGCCCAGATCCGCATTCACGCCCGCCTACCTGAGCGACGACCAGGACGTCTACCTCCCCTCAGTCGCCGGGCTGTGTCGCCATCGCCTCGCTGGCGGAGCTGCGCAGGGTTGTCGCCGAGCAGGAACATGTGGCCGTCAGGAACGACGACAGGATCGAAGTCCCTCGTCCCCGTCACCGTCGGAACCAACTCGCGGCCGACAGAATGCGGGCGTGGTGAGGGCGGGCGGAGCCGACGGCGGGGCCTTCGTGGGCCGGCAGGGGGAGCGGGCCGTCCTGAGCCATCTCCTGGGGCAGGCACTCGACGGCCGGCCGGTGGTGGCCGTGATCACCGGGCCGCCGGGCATCGGCAAAACCACCCTGCTGAGCTGGCTGACAGCAGAAGGTGCAGCCCGCGGCGCCTTCGTCCTGCGGGCGACGGCGTCGGGCACGACCCTGCCGTTCGCGACCGTCCGCCGGCTGCTGGGACCGCTGCCGGACATCGGCGCCGCGGCACCCGGCCCCGACCTGGCCCGGCTGGCTGCGGAGCGGCTGATCGCCCGGGCCCGGCGCCGGCTGCTGATGGTGCTGCTCGACGACGTCCACGACCTCGAGCCGGAGTCGCTCGCCTGCATCGACGAGCTGCTGCTGGCCCTCGACGACGCCGGCAGCCGGCACGACCTCCACCTCGTCGCCGCCGTCACCGCCCGCGGACCCGTCGAGCCCGACGGGTTGGCCGAACGCCTGTCGCGCCTCGGAGCCGCCACTCCCCTCGCACTGCGCGGCCTGGACGAACACGAGGTAATGGACCTGCTCGCCACCTGGGGACTCCCACCCGACCGGTCGCGGGCCCGTCAGCTGGTCGAGGACACCGGCGGGCTGCCGTTGCTCGTCGAGAGCGCGATGACGGGCGGCCCGAGGCCCGGGCCCGGCGGGGCCACGGCGTCCGTCCCGAGGTCGACACCCCGGGTCGTCACGTTGGGCGAGGCCATCGGCCGGCGGATCGCCGACCTCGACGGCGAACTGCGGGAGGTGCTCGGCCACGCGGCACTGGCGGGCGAGCCCTGGGAGATCGACCAGCTGGCGCGGGTGACCGGCCGGCCTCGGGAGGAGGTGGCCACGGCGGTCGCCCGGGCCGCCGACGCCGGGCTGGTGCGCCGGGAGCCGGACGGGATGCGCTTCGCCCATCCGCTCGTCCGCTCGGAGCTGCTCGACCGGATGGGCGAGGACGAGCAGCAGGCCCGCCACCGCGCGATCGCCGAACGCCTCGCCGCGTCCTCGCCGGCGACCGCCGAGGACCGTGACGACGGGGACAGCGACGCCGACGCGGACGAGTGGCTGCTCCGCCGGGCCGACCACCTGCTCCGGGGTCACCCCGGCGACCGCGCCGCGGCGGTGGTCGATGTGGTGGGCCGCGCCGGCCGGGTGGCGCTGAGGTGGGGGGCATGGCACCAGGCATCCCGGTTCCTGTCCGTCGCCGCCGAGGAGGGCAGGAACGACGACGGTCGGTCGGCACACCGGTTCCTCGAGGCGGGGCGCGCCGCCTACCTCGACCACGACCGGGCACTGGGCGAACGGCTGCTGACCCGGGCGGCGCAGGCGGCCCGCCGGGCCGGGGACGGGTCGACCCGGTTGGCCGCCGCAACCTTCCTCGTCCGCTTCCGTGTGGGCGGCCAGGTGGAGCTGGGCCGGCGGATCGACGCCGCCGAGCTGGAGAACGCCCTGCGCGGCGACCCGGACGTGACGGTCGACCTGCTGGCACAGGCCCGGGCCACGCTGGCCGAGGCGCTGCTGATATCCGGCGAGACCGACCGGGCGCTGGCGCTCGTCGAGGCGGCCCGCGGCGCAGCGCGGCGCGGGCCCGGCGACCCGGGCGTCGCGGCGGCGCTGGCCCGTGTCGAGTTCGCCGAGGGCATCCATCGACTGGCGCGGCTGGAGCCGGGCGCCGCGGCCGACTGCCTGGAGCGGGGCCGCGCCCACGCCGTCGCGGCGGGCGACCGGTTGAGCGAGGTGCACGCCCGGTCGCGGCTGGCGCTGTCGTGGCTCATGGCGGGCGAGGTCGGTCGCGCCCGCGACGAGCTCGTCCGGGTGGAGTCCCTGGCCGCGGCCGAGCGCTTCTGGGCCGAGCTGGGCCTGGCGGCCGCGTTCCGCTCCCTGGTGGCGACGTTGACGGGTGACGACGCCACGGCCGTCGCCGCGATCGAGCGGGCGAACGGCCACTGGCGCTGGACACGGTTCACCTACATCGCTGCCGCGCTGGCGCCGGCGGTCCATGCGCTGGCCGGGCGCACCCGGGGCCTCGGCTCCGACCGCTCGCGCCCGTCGCTACCCTCGCTGCCCGGCGGCGACCAGCTGCCGATGACGACCGCGATGGCCGCTCTCGCCGCCGTCGAGGCCCACGACCGGATCGCGGCCCGGGCGCAGCTCACCTCGGCGAGGTGGCGCACGGGGTTCCGAGGGCCGGTGAGCCAGGACAACGGGGCGATCGCGGTCGCGCTCGTCGAGGTGGGCGACCTCGTCGGCGACGCCGGGCTCGTCGAGTCCGCCGCGCCAGCGCTGGAGCAGATGTACGCCCGCGGGGCCCTGGTCGTGGTGGGCTGGCCGGCGCTGGTCCCGCGCCTGCTGGCGGTTGTGGCCCGCCACCGAGGCGACCTGGGCGAGGCCCGCCGCCTCCTCGACCACGCACAGGCGCTGGTCGACCGGGAGCGCCTCGAGCCGGAGCGCGGCCGGGTCCTGCTGGAGCGGGCCCGGGTCGCCGCCGCCGAGAACCTCGGAGGCCCCGGAGCACCCGCACCCACCACCACCGTCGCGGTCGACCTCGTCGCCGCGGCCCGGGCCTTCGCGCGCCAGTCGATGACCGGCTGGGTGGCCCGCTGCGACGAGCTGGCGCAGTCGCTCGGCGTGCAGGTCACCGGCGTGGAGGGCCCGGCTCGGGAGCGGACGATCCTCACCGACGACGTGGTGGGGTCGACCGCGGCGAACGCCCAGCTCGGCGACGCGCTCTACCTGGAGCAGCTCCGCATCCACGACCGCATCGTCCGGGCCCGGCTGCGGGAGCACCGCGGCCTGGAGATCAAGCACACGGGCGACGGCGTGAACGTGGCCTTCGACGACCCGCACGACGCGGTCCGGTGCGCGCTGGCCACCCTCGACGACATCCGCCGCTGGCGTGCCGACGAGCCCGAGCTGGCGCTGGAGATCCGCTGCGGGCTGGCGCGGGGCCGGCTCATCCCGTCGGGAGGCGACTTCTTCGGGCTGGTCCAGTCGCAGGCGGCCCGACTGTGCGCGCAGGCCGCACCCGGGGAGGTCCTGGCCACCGCGGATGTGGTCGAGGGACTCGACGCCCCGGACGTGCGGGTCGAGAGCCTCGGACCGAGCCCGCTGCGGGGCCTGCCGGCCGCGATCGAGGTCTTCCGTTTGCGGCCTACGTGACGCATAGTGTCGTCCAGCGGACAAGACGTAGGGCGGTGTCATGGCGGGCGGTATGCCATACCAGTTGGAGAAGGGGCCGGTGCTGCGCGTGGTCGAGCAGCACCTCAACGGGACCCGGGCGGAGATGCGGGCCATGCTCGACCGGCTGCGAGCCTCCGAGGAGGCGGAGCGGACCACCCCGGGCCTCCACGACGTGAGCTGGGTCGACGCGGTCCCCGGGCTGTGGGACGACCCGGCCTTCGACCGCCGCCCGCCCGGCCAGCCGCCACCGGAGGACCACATCAAGCGGGACTGGTTCGGCTACCAGCAGGTCGACGGCGCCTGGGTCTGGCAGGACACCGTCGACACCGGCTTCTGGCTGGGCTACCGGGGCAAGCCCGACCGGATCGTGCGCGCGGCACTGCGCTGGGCGCACGAACTGGCGCTCGGGGTCCCACCGGACGGCGACGGCCCCGGGCGCGACGAGCCGTGGCAGATCGAGCTCTTCTGGAAGTGCATGTCGCAGTGGTTCGAGACCTGGGTGGTCCACCGACCGGTCGGCCCCACAGGTCTGGTCAGCGTGTTCCTCCTCACGCCCGGCCACAAGGGCTCCAACATCGCGGAGAGCCCGATCGCCAGCTCCCCCACCACGCTGGCGGCGGGTGCGAGCCATCCGGTCCCCAGCACCCAGGACGACTACCAGATCCTGGTCGGGGCCGATCCCGGAGACCCGAAGCCCCTGCACCCGGTGGAGGCGATCGAGCGGCGCTACGGCACCTGGGTGGTGACCCACCGGCAGCACCGGTCCGCCGAGGTGGTGCCGGTCGCCAGCCTCACGGCGACCAACAACGTCGGCCCGACCGACTTCGGCGACTGGGGCATCCCCCAGTTCTGCCGCTACGAGGGCACGGGCGACATCGTGGTCGTGTCGCCGTCGATGGCGGCCGGCGGCGTGAAGCACGACGGGAACGTGTGAGCGATGGACGCACCCAAGCAGCCGCTGCGGCCCGTCCTGAGCCCGGGCTGCCGGGAGCGTCTGGGCGACGACCGCGCCGACCGGTTCGACCGGCTGATGGACCCCGACACCGGCGACCCCGGCCGGCTGATGGCCGAGGTGCGCGACGACCCGGACCTCGGCGTGGCGCTGGTCGAGTGCGACACCGTCGACCAGCTGGCACCGCTGTTCAGCGACGCCCCCGGCACGTGGTCGTCGGAGGCCGAGCAGTCGGGCCCGCTCGGGGAGGCCTCCTTCGGCGTGGCGTGGACGTTCGAGACGACGCACGACGACACCCACGGCCGCTTCAACGGCATCCCGCCCACCGGCCGGAGCGTCGTCGTGCAGGGCTACACGGTCGTCGGCTTCAGCCCGGTCCGGGGGACGCTCGTGGTCCGCCGCTGGGTCGACTGGACCGCGGTCCTGGCCCAGCTGGGCCTGACCGTCAACTGGCGCATCCCTGTGACCGGGCCGGACCCGAGCCCCTAGCTGGACCGCCTACAGGATGCGGAGGAGCCGGGCGATGGCGGCGTGGGTGTCTTCGCCGACGACGCCGTCCGACGTCACGCCCAGTCGGCGCTGGAACCGGCGGACGGCGGCCTCGGTGGCCGCCCCGAACACGCCGTCGGCGCTGCCGGCGGGCAGCTCCCCGGCGCCGATGAGGATCCGTTGCAGGCCGCGCACCTGCTCGCCCCTCGATCCCCGGCGCAGCTTCGGGGGCGGGTTGCCGCTGGGCCGCGGCGCTCCGGTGATGTGCCACTTCGTGGTGTCGTCGTAGGGCGGCTTGGGTGTCGGCTCGCCGGGGCGGGGGTCGGTCCCGACTCCCACGGCGAAGTGCGCGTGGCTGACGTGCGGGCTGGCCCCCGTGTACGTGTGCCATGCCCAGCCGGTGCTCCGCCGGGCGACGCGGCGGTTGGAGATCACGTAGGCGAGGGCAGGGTGGGGGTTGGCCACGACGCTGTCGGCGATCTCGTGGATGGGACAGCCGTTGGTGGGGTCGTCGGTGAGGTCGAGCGCGCACACGACACCGGCGTCGTTGGGGTTGTGGCGGCTGTGCCCCTTCTGGTGCTCCTCGTTGCCGATGGTGCCGTCGGTCTGCTTGCGCCGACCCGGAGCGTGGTCGTTCACCTGGTCGCGCAGGCCCTCCAGCGACTTCGCGAGTCGCCAGCTCACGAGTCCGCCTCCTGGCTCAGGCGGACGAGGTAGTCCCCGTCGTCGAGCGGCGCGCCGATGGCGGCCTCGTCGTCGATGTCGTCCTCGGTCACTTTCGCGACCGGGCCGTCGGCGGGATCGGTGGGTGTGTCGGCCATGGGGTCCTCCCGGTGTCTGGCGTCCGGGCGATCGTGCGCCGACCTCGGCCCCCGATTCGTCGCCATCTGACACGGAAGCGCCGTGACCTACGCCACAGCGTGGCCGTCAGCGGGCGTAGTGACGGAGCCCGGCGGGGTCCCGGATGGTGATGGTCCGCCGCCCCGTCGCCACCAGGCCCCGGCCCCGCAGCTCGGCGAGCGCCCGGGCGACGGACTCCCGGGACGCACCGATGAGGCCGGCGAGCTCGTGCTGCGAGAGCGCCAGGCCGATCGGCACCGTCGGCGGTGCGGCCGCGTCGTCCGCCGCCTCCTCCACCAGGAGCCGGGCCAGCCGCCGGGTGGTGGTGTACGACCCGAACTCCGTGCGCCGCCGGTCGGAGTCGCGCAGCCGCCCGACGAGCAGCCGCAGCAGCACCAGAGTGGCGGCGGGGTGGGTCGCGAGGAAGGCGTGCAGGTCGGCCGCGGCGATCACCCGGCAGTGCAGCGCGTCGAGGGCGACCACGCTGGCCGAGCGGACGCTGCCGAGGTCCAGCGCGCCCATCTCGCCGATCAGGTCGCCGGGCCCCCGCACGCTGAGCGTGACCTCGTTCCCCTCGGCGGTCACGGTGTAGATGCGGGCCTGGCCCTCGATCAGGACGTAGACGGCGTCGGCCCGGTCGCCTTCGAGGAACAGGCGGCCGCCCCGCGGGAACCTGCGGTCGCGGCCCAGGGCGCCGAGCGCGGCGCGGTCGTCCGACCCCAACGAGGACAGGAACCCGCCGACCGCCCGAAGCTCACCCACCGCTCCTGACGTTACGCCCGCCGTCGGCGCCACGGGGCCGGGTGGCGCCGACGATCCTCCGCCTTGGCGGTCAGGTCTCCGCCGGTTGGGGGCCGGCCACCGGTCGGGGCGCCGGCTCCGCCTGCACCGGTGTGACCTGCCGGCGGACGAACACCGCCCCTGCCGCCGCGGTGAGCGCCACGATGGCCCCCACCTGCTCCGGGCTCAGGCCGAGGCCGAAGCTCACGGCCACGGCGATCAGCGCTTGCAGCAGCCCTGTCACCAGGGCCGGCTCGGTCCGCACGATCATGTCGTCCGCCTCCTTCCCTCCACGGGATGTCGTCGTAGGTGCCGCCACTGTCACCCCGCGACGCCATCCCCCACAGCGTCAGATGACACACGGGACCCGATTTCGCCGCCGGGCGACCGTCCGCCTTGGCCGCCGGGGTGGCTGCCTGCTTCGATGGCTCCTTACCCCTGTGACCGCCGACCCGATGTGAGCCAGACCGTGAGCCATCACCCCCGCACCTTCGTTGACCGCCACCGACGGAAGGTGGGCCTGACTGCTCTCGTCGCAGGCACGGTCGTCCTCGGCGCGAGCGCGCTCGGCGGCACGCCGCCGGCCGGCGCGCAGGCGGCCGAACGCTGTACCGCCGACGACGAGTTCGTGTCGGTGGTGCAGGTCAACGGCCGTCTCGACCCGGTGCTGGTCGACTACGTGACGTCGGAGATCAGCGACGCCGAGGGCACGTGCGCGCTCGCCGTCGTCCTCCAGCTGAACAGCAACGGCGCGGTCGGCAACGAGGGCGGTGTCGACGAGCTGGTGGAGACCATCGACGAATCGCCCGTCCCGGTCGCCGTGTGGGTCGGCCCGACGGGCTACCGGGCGACCGGCGCCGCCGCCGACCTCCTGGCCGCGGCCGACGTCACCGGCGTGGCCCGTCCGGGCGCCAGCATCCAGGTCACACCGGGCCTGCTGCGGGCACGCGACGTCGAGCCGACGGCCCTGGGTTCGACCGACGTGGGCGACCGGGTGAACGCCGAGCGGGCCGTCGAGCTGGGCCTGGTCGACAACGACGCCGCCGCCATCGGTGACTTCGTCATCGAGCTGCCGGGCGTCGAGACCAGGGTCAACGACGACGGCCGCCGGGAGCCGGTCACGACGGCCACCTTCACCAAGCTGCCGCTGCTCGGCCAGCTGATGCACACGGTGTCGAGCCCCGCGGTCGCCTACCTGCTGTTCGTGATCGGCCTGGCGCTGCTGGTGTTCGAGCTGTTCACCGCGGGCGTGGGCCTGGCGGGCTCGGTGGGGGCCGGGTCGCTGCTGCTGGGCTGCTACGGGCTGGCGAGCCTGCCGGTGCAGCCGGTGGGCGTCGTGCTGCTGCTGCTGGCCATGTTCGGCTTCGCCGTCGACGTGCAGACCGGCGTGCCGCGGGTGTGGAGCGGCATCGCCGTGGGCTCGTTCGCGCTGGGCTCGTTGATGCTCTTCGACGGGGTGTCGCTGAGCTGGATCACATTGGTCGTAGCAATCGGCGGGATCAGTCTGGCCATGCTCTCGGGCATGCCTACGATGGTGCGGAGCCGCTTCTCCACGCCGACGATCGGACGGCAGTGGATGGTCGGTGAAATGGGTCGGGCGCGTACCGCCATCTCGCCCGACGGCGTGGTCGTGGTGCGGGATGCTCCTTGGCGGGCACGCACCAACCGTGCCACGCCCATAGAGAAGGACGAGCCGGTGCGCGTCGTCTCCATCGAGGGTCTGGTGCTGGAAGTCGAGCCCGAGTCGGGTGGGGCGATCGACTACCGGGAGCGGGCCAAACAACGCACCTGACATTTGCCGGCCCCGACGAACTTCGTTGGCTCGCCATTGGCACATTGTTGGTCCGTCAGAATTCGTCGCGAGATTCGACATCCGCCGTGTGGAGTGGGTTCACACGCTGGCAAGTTTGCAGCTAGCAAGCGCTTTGCTTACGAAAGTTTCCCTTGTTCTGACCGAAAGTCAGGAGTTATGGTAAATCGCTGAAAAGGGGGGATGCCTGTGAGTGCACAGCGTGTCGAGGAAACATGGCATGTACGGGCCGCATGTCGAGGTCCGCAAGCCGTCGTGTTCTTCCCGCCAAGTCATTTTGAAAGGAAGAGCGACAAGCTTCAGCGCGAAGAGCAGGCGAAAGCGATCTGTGCAACGTGTGTGGTGCGTGAACCGTGCCTCCAATACGCGTTGCGGATTCGTGAACCGCACGGCATCTGGGGCGGCCTCAGTGAGGCCGAACGCCGAGCGATGGTGGCTATCCACAACTAGGTCGGCCGCCGGCTGGGCTACACCCACGCGCAAACGACATCCGGGGCATCGGCTCAGCCGGTGCCCCGGTTGCGTTATCTGGTGAGATCGACGAGATCGAAGGCCGGGATCGCCAATGGGATCGACCAGCCGGGCGACGGGAGCGACCGGGGGGCTCAGCGACCGTGGGGGCGGAGCGCCGGCCCGGCACGGCGCGCCCCTGTCACTGCGCGCGTGCCTGATAGCCGGGGGAACCGCTGGCGCTGCGACGAAGCGGACGATGCGCAGCTGACCAGTTCGCCCACTTCGGTCACGCTGCGGACAGCCCCCGACATGGTGAGCCATGCGGCGGAGAGCATGCCGGCGAGCGCAAAGCGCTCGCCGGCGGCTCCAATCGGCAGCAGGGACGTGACGACCAACAGCAGCAACACGACGCCCCCAGCGCCGACACCAGGTGCCAGCTTCTGCATCATGTGCTACCTCCCCCCGGTTGTGGTCGTGACGCCTCGGCGCCGGCACGAGGGACCCCACCCCCGTGTGCGAAGCGCATGTTACTACGCGGTAGGTCCGCTGTGAAGAGGGTCACAGTGGCAAGCACGTGTTCGCGTCCGCGACCACGAGGGCCGGCGGCCTACAGGAACCTGACGAGGGGTAGGCTGCCGATGTGGACATCGCCCGCCGACGCGACCATTCGACCTGGTAGTTGACGTTGGCATGGCGCTGTTGATCCTCCTCCTGCTGATCGCTCTCCCCCTCGTCGAGCTGGCCGTGCTCATCCAGGTCGGGAGCGAGATCGGCGCCTTCAACACGATCGGACTGCTCATCGTCGTGTCGATGGTGGGCGTGTGGCTGGCGAAGCGGGCCGGCCTCGGCGTCATCGCCCGCATGCGTCGCACCCAGGCCGACGGCGAGGTGCCCAGCCGTGAGCTGATGGACGGAGCGCTCATCCTGCTCGCAGCCGTGCTGCTGGTGTTCCCGGGCTTCGTGACCGACGCCGTCGGCATCCTGCTGCTGATCCCACCGGTCCGCATCGGCGTGCGCACGCTGGCCCTGCGACGCATCCGGACGTCCTCGCAGATCGTGGTGGTCGGCTCCACCGGCGGCCCCGCCGACCGGGCCGACGACCCCGACGGCGTCTGGGACGTCGACAGCTGGGAGGACCCGCCCTCCCGCGGCGAGCTGGGAGGGGGTGGCCCATGAGCGACGCGGCCCAGGCTCCTCCCGAGCACCCCAAGCCGATCGTCTACGGCGTGGCCAGCGCCCTGTCGCCGATGGTGCGGCGGATCGTGTGCGAGAACCCGTCGTCGATGACCGGCCCCGGCACCAACACCTACCTCGTGGGCATCGACGAGATCGCCGTGATCGACCCCGGCCCCGAGGACCAGCAGCACCTCGACGCCATCGCCGGCTGCGGCGGCGACCGCATCCGCTGGATCCTGCTCACCCACACGCACCCCGACCACTCGCCCGGCGCCGCGGCCCTGCGGGAGCGCACCGGCGCCGAGCTGCTCGCCTTCGGCCCCGGCCGAGACGAGGACGAGTACCCGCCGCTCGACGGCACCCTCCGCGACGGCGACGTGATCGAGGCCACCGAGTACCACCTCCGGGTGCTGCACACGCCGGGCCACGCGTCGAACCACCTCTGCTACCTGCTGCCCGAGGAGCGGACGCTGTTCACCGGCGACCACATCATGCAGGGGTCGACGGTGGTGATCGCCCCGCCCGACGGCGACATGACGGCCTACCTGGCGTCGCTCGAGCGGCTCAAGCAGATCAAGCCCCGGCTGCGCACCATCGCCCCGGGCCACGGTCACCTCATCGAGAACCCCATCGAGGTGATCGACGAGTACATCCACCACCGGCTCGAGCGCGAGCAGCAGGTGCTCACCGCGCTCCGCACGGCCCACACCGCCACGATCCCCGAGCTGGTGGAGACCATCTACACCGACGTGCCCAGCGAGATGCACGGGTGGGCGGCGCTGTCGGTGTGGGCGCACCTCCGCAAGCTGGCCGACGACGGCGTCGCCAAGGGCGACAGCCTCGAAGGCCCCTGGTCCGCCGCGGCCTGAACCCCGCCTACCACCGCGGGCGTAGTTCCTCGGCGCACGGGTTGCGCCCACCGCAGTAGCCCCACTGCCACCGAGCGGACGACGACGCGCGGCCCGGTCGGCAGGACGATGGGGTCATGAAGGTCGAGCTGAACCACACCATCGTCCACACGACCGACAAGCGGGCGTCCGCCCAGTTCGTCACCGAGATCCTGGGGATCCCGACGGCGGACCCCTGGGGCCCGTTCCAGCCGGTCCCCCTCACCAACGGCGTGATCCTCGAGTACCTCGACAGCGCCGAGGTACACCCGCAGCACTACGCCTTCCTGATCGGCGACGAAGACTTCGACGCCGTCTTCGCCCGCATCCAGGCGGCCGGCGTGACGTTCTACGCCGACCCCTTCCTGCACCGGCCCGGTGAGATCAACCACCTCTACGGCGGCCGTGGGGTCTACTTCCACGACCCCGACGGTCACATCATGGAGGTGTTCACCCACCCCTACGGGCCGACACCGGAGTAGCCGGCGCGGTCCGAGCGGCTGTAGCTAGATCTCGGCCTTGTCGAGCGCGGCGACGGCGGCGTCGAGCATGCGGGCGCTGCACCCGGCCATCGCCGATGGCGGGATCGCCTCGTCGACGATGCGGTCGGCGATCGCCTGGAACGCCTCGGCCGCCCGGCCCGTGCCCAGCAGCACCACCGGCTGCCCGTCGTCGCCCCCGGCCGACACCGCCGGCTCGAGCGGCACGGACCCGAGCAGCGGCACGCCGGCGTCCTGCGCCAGCTCCAGGCCCCCGCCGCTGCCGAACAGGGCGTGCTCCTCGCCGTCGTTGCTGCGGAAGCTGCTCATGTTCTCGATCACGCCGGCCACCCGCAGGAAGCTCTTGCGGGCCATGCCCACCACCCGCACGGCCACCTTCTGGGCGGCGCGGGCCGGCGTCGTCACCACCAGCACCTCGGAGCGGGGCAGCAGCTTGGCCACGCCCATCTGCACGTCGCCGGTGCCGGGGGGCATGTCGATCAGCAGGTAGTCGAGGTCGTCGCCCCACCACACGTCCTGCAGGAAGTGCTGCACGCCGCGGTTGAGCATCAGGCCCCGCCACATGAGGGCGGTCTCCTCGCCGTCGACCAGCAGGCCCATCGACACCACCCGCAGCACGCCCGGGCCGACCTTGCGCTCCTGCGGGGCGATGTAGGCCTTGCCGTCGTGGCTCACCGAGCCCAGCCGACCCTCCACGCCCAGCATGCGGGGCACGGAGAAGCCCCAGATGTCGGCGTCGAGCACGCCGACGGTCATGCCCTTGGCGGCCAGCGCGGCGGCCAGGTTCACCGTGACCGACGACTTGCCGACGCCACCCTTCCCCGACGCCACCAGGATGACGTTGGCGGTGAGCGGGACCGACGTGTCCTCGGGGCGCTGGGTGATGTTGAAACGGGCCTTGGCCATGACGCCCGTCCGCTCCTCGTCGGTCATCTCGTCCCAGCGCAGCTCGACCGCGCCGACGCCGGGGACCGACTGGACGCGGGACTTGATGTCGCGCTGGATCTGGGACCGCAGCGGGCAGCCGGCGGTGGTCAGGGCGATCGTGACGGTGACGGTGCCCGCGTCGTCGACGACGGCCGACCGGACCATGCCCAGGTCGACGATGTCGCTGCCCAGCTCGGGATCGACGACGCCTCGCAGCACCTGCACCACGTCGTCGGAGGTCGGAAGGGTGCCACGCACGCCGCGGATTCTACCGGTCTCGCCCGGTGAAACTCGACGTGTGCCGTTAGGCTCACCGGCGTGAGCACTGCGGCTCGGCTCGCGGTCTTGAAGGCCCTGGGCGACAACACCCGCTACGCCATCTACCTGGAGCTGGCGCGTTCGCCGCGCCCGCTCGCCACCGCCGAGATCGCCGAGACGCTCGACCTCCACCCCAACACCGTGCGCCCCCACCTGGAGCGCATGCGCGAGGTCGGCCTCCTCGACCTCGAGACCGAGGCCCGGGGTGCCGTCGGCCGACCGCAGCACCGCTACTCGGTGGCCGCCGACGCACCGTCGCTCGGGCTCGAACCCCCCACGTTCCAGGTGCTGTCGCGGATGCTGCTCCGCCTCGCCGGCTCGGCCCGCCTGGGCGCCGACGAGGCGATCGAGGCCGGCCGCGACCAGGGCGAGGCCTACGCCGCGGCCGACCAGGCCGACGCGGCCGACGACGTGCTCGGCGGCCTGGTGGTCCGGCTCGACTCGCTCGGCTTCGACCCCGCGGTGGCCAGCGACGAGAAGTCCGCCACCGTCGCCTTCACCCACTGCCCCTTCCGCGACCTCGCCGAGGCCGACCCCGACGTCGTCTGCGGCCTGCACCGGGGCCTGGTCGAAGGCTTCGTCGACTGCTCGGGCGGAGCCACCGTCACCACCTTCCACACTTTGCTCAGTCGGACCCCCTGCCAGGTGTCGCTGGCTCTCGCTCCGACCTGACCACCCCCTATAGGCTGAATCGTGTCCCGATCAGGAGGCCCTCGAACGTGATCGCCCTTACCGATACCGCTGCCGACAAGGTCCGCACCCTCATCGAGGCCGAGGGCGTCCAGGAGCTTGCGCTGCGTGTCGCCGTCCGGCCTGGCGGCTGTTCCGGCTACAGCTACGAGATGTTCTTCGACGCCGACCGCGCCGACGACGACCTCACCGTCGACTTCAACGGTGTGCAGGTCGTGGTCGACCCGTCGAGCGCCATGCTCCTCGAGGGCGCGACGCTCGACTACAAGGACGGCCTCCAGGGCGCCGGCTTCGCGATCGACAACCCCAACGCACAGCGCACCTGCGGCTGCGGCCAGAGCTTCAGTTGAACCGAGAGCGGTCGCGGTTCCCCGCTCCGGGGTCGCCGCGTGATCGCTTCGACCTCCCGCCACCGTCCGCAGCGGCGCCTCCACCCCCTCCGACCCACGGCGACATGCCGTGGGTCGAACCGTTGGAGCGACGCCCACGGCACCTGAGCGGCGGCGAGCGGGGCGACGGCCCCCGCCTGGTCTTCCTGTTGGTCGCCCTGGTGGTGGTCGCGGTCGGGGCGCTGGCGGTGCAACGGGTGCTGCCCGAGGCGTCGGCCAGTCCCGACGTGCCCGAGAACCTCCCCGATCCCGCGTCCGGCTTCACCACCCCCGGCCTGCTCACGTTCCGGGGGAGCCCAAGCCGGAGCTACTACGGCGAGGGCCCGATCCCGCAGAACCCCAAGGTCGTCTGGACCTACCCGGGCGACAGCGAGCGGATGTGCGCCGAGTCCGAAGTCCCCAGAGGCGAGCACGCGGGCGAGTTCTTCTGGTGCGGCTCGGGCTGGACCGGTCAGCCGGCGGTGTTCGAACGCGACGGCCGCACGTGGGTGGTCTTCGGTGCCTACGACAAGAAGGTCCACTTCGTCGACTGGGAGACCGGCGAGGACATCATCCCGCCGTACGAGACCGGCGACATCATCAAGGGGTCGGTCACGATCGACCCCGACGGCTACCCGATCGTCTACTCGGGGAGCCGCGACAACTTCGTGCACATGATCGCCATCGACGGCCCCGAGCCCCGGCCGCTGTGGAAGCTGCCGGCCGACGCCGTGACGCCCGTCAAGTGGAACGACGACTGGGACGGCTCGCCGCTGGTGATGGGCGACTACCTCTACGAGGGCGGGGAGAACTCGCAGTTCCACATCGTGAAGCTCAACCGCTCCTACGACGAGAACGACGCGGTGCAGGTCGCCCCGGAGCTCGTCTACAACACGCCGGGCTGGGACGCAGGGCTGCTCGAGGAGCTCGCCAAGATCGACCCGGAGCGCACCGACGACGTGTCGATCGAGAACTCCGTCGCCTACCACGACGGCGTGATCTACTTCGCCAACTCGGGCGGGCTGGTGCAGGGCTGGGACGTGTCGGGCCTCGGGCAGGAGGGCGCCTCCCCACCCGGGCGGGTGTTCCGCTTCTGGAACGGCGACGACATCGACGCCTCGGTGGTGATCGACGAGGAGGGGATGCTCTACGTGGCGTCGCAGGTGGAGCGGGACTCCCCACGGGCCGAGGAGGTCGGTCAGCTGATCAAGCTCGACCCCTCGAAGCCCGACGACCCGCTGGTGTGGTCGGTGCACGACTCCCGGGGGTTCTGGGCGACGCCGGCTCTCCACGACGACCTCGTGATCGCCCCCAGCGACGACGGCACGACCTACGGCGTCGACCGGGCCACCGGCGAGGTGCGCTGGACGACGGTGCTGCCGGGGCCGACGTGGTCGTCGCCGGTGGTGGTCGACGACGTGTGGATCCAGGGCGACTGCGCCGGGGGCATCCACGCCTTCGACGTGTCGGACACCACGGTGAAGCCGCCCGAGATGTGGAACGTGCAGGTGGTGGGGTGCGTCGAGTCGACGCCGGCCGTGTGGAACGGGCGCCTGTTCGTCGGCACCCGCGGCGGGCGCTTCGTCGCGATCGGTGACTGAGGTTCGCGGAGCGGCGCTGCTCCAGTTCGAGGTCAACGGGCAGCAGGTCGAGGTCCCGGACTCGGGGTCGACCTTGCTGGACGTCCTGCGGGAGCAGCTCGGCATCCGGTCGGTGAAGGACGGCTGCAGCCCGCAGGGGCAGTGCGGGTGCTGCACGGTGCTGGTCGACGGCCAGGCCCGCGTGGCCTGCGTGACCCCGGCCCGCCGGGTGCGGGGACGCTCGATAACGACGCTGGAGGGGTTGCCGCCGGAGTCGTCGGCGGCGTGGGGGTCGGCGTTCTGTGCCGCGGGCGGGAGCCAGTGCGGCTTCTGCACGCCGGGGATCGTCCTGCGGCTGGAATCGTTGCGTGCCAAGGGCGGCGACGACGTCGAGCAGGCCCTGCTGGCCCACCTGTGCCGCTGCACCGGCTGGCGCACGATCCTCGACGCCTGGTCGCTCCGGGACGGCCCGCCGGCAACGTCAGGCCTCGCCGCCTCGGAGCGGGCGACGATCGAGGGCCGCTCGCCGCAGTCGGTCGGGCCGGCGGTGGCCTTGGGCGAGGGCGGCTTCGCCGACGACACCGCACCTCCGGGCGCCCTGGTCGCCGTCCCCGCGGCCGGCGAGGGCTGGGCCGTGGGCGAGACGCTGGCCGAGGCCCGGGCAGCGTCGGGGAAGGTGCAGGGGCGACGGACCACCGCCGACGTCGTGCCGCCCCTGGAGCTGCCGCCGGGCGACTGGGACGTCACGCTGCGCACCAGCTGGGTGGAGCCCGCCTACCTGGAGACCGACGCCTCGTGGTGCCTCCCGGGCGGCGAGCCGGTGACACCGTTGGCCAACGGCGGGGCGTTCGGCGGGAAGGTCGCCTCGCCAGCGGCGGCCGCGGCCCGGCAGCTGGCCGACGAGCACGACCGGCCCGTGCGGGTCGTGCTGTCCCGCGAGGACACGGTGCGGCTCGGCCCCAAGCGTCCCCCGATCGCCGCCGGCCTGCTCCGGGACGGCACCGGCGTCGTCCGGGTGGCCCGCACGCCGGGCATCGCCGCCGCGATCGCCTCGGTGGCCCCGGACCTGGTCGTCGAGGAGATCGACGTCCTCGGCCCCACCACCTCCGCCGACCTGCGGGCCGCGGGCTGGGCCGAGGCCCTGGCCCTCCTGGCAGCCAAGTCCGGCGAGAAGGGACCGGTCGAGATCACATCGCCCCACGGCGCCGTCGCCACGGCGGAGGTCGTGCTGGGCGAGGAGCCGCGCATCGCCGTGAACGTGCGGTGCGGGGAGCCGTTGGACGAGGTGGTGCTGCGGTCCTACTGCGTCGGCGCGGCCCACATGGCGCTGAGCTGGGTGTGCAGCGAGGGGTTGGCCGTCGACGAGCACGGCGAGGTGCACGACCTGACCATCCGCAGCTTCGGCATCCTGCGGGCGATCGACACCCCGCCGATCGAGGTGACCGTCGAACCCGACCCGGGCCGCCCGCCCGTCAACGGCTCCGACGCCGTGTTCGCTGCCGTCGCCGCCGCCACCTGGATCGCCCAGGGCACCCCGCCCGCGTGGCCCACCGGCCTACACCCTCGCCCCTGACCGTTGGTCTAGGTTCCTCCGGCATGAGCCAAGCGCCCAAGGCCGTCGGGGCCTACACGCCCATCGTCCGAGCCGGCGAGTGGCTGGTGGTGTCCGGCCAGGTCGGCATCACCGGCGGGGGTCAGATGGCGGGTGGCGGCACCGGCGGCGAGCTGCGCCAGGCGATCGCCAACCTCGAGGCCCAGCTGGCCACCCAGGGCGCGCGGCTCGACCAGGTGGTGAAGACCACGGTCTTCCTGCGCCACATGAGCGACTACTCGGTGATGAACGAGACCTACGTCGAATGCTTCGGCGACCACCGCCCGGCCCGCTCGGCCGTCGGCGTCGCGGAGCTGCCGATCGGGGCCCTGATCGAGATCGAGGCCTGGGCCTGGGTTGGTACGACGACCCCGGACACGGAAAGCTGACGTCATGCTCGGCGCCATCATCCTCGTAGCCGTCCTGGTCGTCGGGATCCCGGTCGGGTTCCTGATGTCCACCTCGATCGTCGCCGCGATCCTCGGCCAGGCCCTCACCCTCGATGCCGAATCCCGCAACGAGGGCAGCGAACTGATCGCGCTCAACAAATAGGGGTAGGTGGCGCTGTCCGGTCGGCGCCGTTGCCGACCAGGCGACAGGCTCAGGTGCCCCAGCGGGACTGGCCGAAGCGGTAGCCCACCGACCGGACCGTCTGGATCAGGTTGGCGTGCTCCTCGCCGAGCTTCGCCCGCAGACGACGGATGTGGACGTCGACCGTCCGCGCTCCCCCGTAGTACTCGTAGCCCCACACCCGGCTCAGCAGCGTCTCGCGGGTGAAGACGCGGCCCGGGTGCGCGGCCAGGAACTTCAGCAGCTCGTACTCCATGTAGGTCAGGTCGAGCGGCCGACCGTCGATCGCCGCCTGGTAGGTCTCCAGGTTGAGGACCAGCGCCCCGTACTCGACCAGCTCCGGCTGGGTGCCCCGACCCGTCCGCCAGAACAGGTGCTTGATGCGGGCCTCGAGCTCCAGCGGTTGGAACGGGTAGAGGCAGAAGTCGTCGAACAGCTCGTCACGGAGCTCCAGGTCGCCCAGCTGGGCCCCCGAGACGAGCAGGAGCAACGGCTCCAGGGGGACGTCCCGTTTGCGCAACGCCCGACAGAGGGCGAACGCTCCCTCCGGGTCGATCGCGGCCACGACCAGCGCTCCCGCCCAGCCGTCCTCCGGCTCGGCCTTGCTGGCCGACCGCTCGTCGGACACCGCCTTCCAGGGGTAACCGGCGAGGTCCAGCGCCTGGGCCAGCTCGGGAGGCGCGGGATCGGGGAAGAGGAGCAGGGGATCCATCACGGCAAGTGCGCGGCCAGGAGTCGGTCCACGCAGATTGTCTACCGCCGACATGTTCACAAGCGGGTGAGGTACCGGTCGAGCTCGAACTGCGTCACTTGCGCCTTGTATTCCATCCACTCCACCCGTTTGTTGCGAATGAACCACTCGAACACATGCTCTCCCAGCGCGTCGGCCACGAGCTCGGAGCGCTCCATCGCGTCGAGAGCCTCGGACAGGGACTGAGGGAGGAGCTCGATGCCCTCTGCCATGCGCTCCTCGTCCGTGAGCTGGTAGAGGTTCACGCCGGTCTCGGGTCGGAGGTCGTATCCCTCCTCGACGCCCTTGAGTCCGGCGGCGAGTATCACCGAGAAGGCGAGGTACGGGTTGCAGGCCGGGTCGGGGGCCCGGTATTCGATGCGGGCGCCGTCGGCACTGCCCCGCTTGATCGGCGGGATGTTGACGATGACCGAACGGTTGTTGCGGGCCCACGAGACGTAGACGGGCGCCTCGTAGCCGATGACCAAGCGCTTGTAGGAGTTCACCCACTGGTTTGTGACGGCGGTGATCTCCTTGGCATGGGTCAGCACACCGGCGATGAACGAACGACCGATCTTCGACAGGTGCTGCTCGTCGCCCGGGTCGTAGAAGGCGTTGGTGTCGCCCTCGAACAACGAGAAGTGGGTGTGCATGCCGGAGCCCTGTTCGCCCGTGAGGGGCTTGGGCATGAACGTGGCGTGGACGCCCTTCTCGAGGGCGACCTCCTTCACCACCAGCCGGAAGGTCATGACGTTGTCGGCCATGGTCAGGGCGTCGGTGTAGCGGAGGTCGATCTCGTGCTGGCTGGGTGCGTCCTCGTGGTGGCTGTACTCCACCGGGATCCCCATCGCCTCCAGCGTGTGGATGGTGCGTTGCCGCATGTCGGTGGCCACGTCGGCCGTCGTCAGGTCGAAGTACGACGCCCGGTCCAGTGGCTCCGGGACACCGTTCGTGGGGTCGCCGTTGGCGAAGTAGAAGAACTCCATCTCGGGCGCCGCATAGAAGCTGAAGCCCCGGGCGCGGGCCTTGTCGAGGTTGCGCCGGAGGACCTGCCGCGGGTCACCGCTGAAGGGGGATCCGTCGAGGTTGACGATGTCGCAGAACATACGGGCCGAGATGCCCAGATGGTCGGCCCAGGGGAGCAGTTCGAAGCTGTTCGGGTCGGGCTTGGCGAGGACGTCGGCTTCCTGGACTCGGCTGAAACCGTCGATCGACGAGCCGTCGAAGCGCATGCCGTCGTCGAACGCGTTCTCCAGCTCAGCCGGCGAGATGGCGAACGACTTGAGCTGGCCGAGAACATCCGTGAACCACAGTCGCACCATGCGCACGCCGCGCTCCTCGACCGTGCGCAGCACGTACTCGCGTTGCCGTTCGGTGCTCTCCATGAGTCGCATCCTGCGTGCACCACGGCTGGCCTGCAAGTTCCCATGTTTCGGTTCACACAGCGTTCACATCCGAGCAACAGGAGAGAAACGCCCTGCTGAGAGCCTTGCGACCGGTAAAACGGCGCGGCGGAGATCGACCTCGTACCACGAGTTCTGCGTCCGTCGGCCCCGGCATCTGACCCCAACATCCGCGCAACCGGAGGCCCTTCCTCGATGGTCTACAAGGCCGAGTACATCTGGATCGACGGCACCGAGCCCACCGCCAAGCTGCGCTCGAAGACCAAGATCGTCCCCGACGGCGGCGAGCTGCCCATCTGGGGCTTCGACGGTTCGAGCACGAACCAGGCGCCCGGCGAGGCGTCCGACTGTGTGCTGCAGCCCGTGTTCACCTGTCCCGACCCGATCCGGGGCGGCGACGACGTCCTCGTGCTCAGCGAGGTGCTGCTCACCGACATGACTCCCCACCCGACGAACACGCGTGCCGCGTGCGTCGAGACGGCGGAGAAGTTCAAGGACCAGGAGTCCATCTTCGGCATCGAGCAGGAGTACAACCTGTTCAAGGAGGGTCGCCCCCTCGGCTTCCCGCCGTTCGGCTTCCCGGCCCCCCAGGGCGGCTACTACTGCGGCGTCGGCGCCGACGAGATCTTCGGGCGCGACGTCGTCGAGGCGCACCTCGACGCCTGCCTCACCGCCGGTCTCAACATCTCGGGCATCAACGCCGAGGTCATGCCCGGCCAGTGGGAGTTCCAGGTGGGCCCGGTGGGCTCCCCCCAGGTGGCCGACGAGCTGTGGATCGCCCGTTGGCTGCTCTACCGCGTCGCCGAGGACTTCGGCATCGCCGCCACGATCGACCCCAAGCCGATCAAGGGCGACTGGAACGGCGCCGGTGCGCACACCAACTTCTCGACCAACAGGATGCGCGAGGACTACGACGCCGTGGTCGCCGCCGCCGAGGCACTCGGCACCCGGGCGCTGCTGCACGTCGAGAACTACGGGCACGGCATCGCCGACCGCCTCACCGGCGAGCACGAGACCGCCCCGTGGAACGAGTACAGCTACGGCGTCTCCAACCGTGGAGCGTCGGTGCGCATCCCGTGGCAGGTCGAGGTCGACAAGCGTGGCTACATCGAGGACCGTCGGCCCAACGCCAACATGGATCCCTACAAGGTCACGCAGCTGATGATCGAGACGATCTGCTCCGCCCTTGCATAACCCTTTTCCAACAAACGCCTAGCCGACTCGACTAGGTTCCGCGCCCCGAGAGCCCCCTCTCGGGGCGCACTGCTTTTTCGGCTCTGAGGGCCGCATGGCCCACGAATCCCGGAGGTGGCCACCGTGGAAGACCGCACGCCCGAAGATGTGCTGGGGCTGATTCGCGACGAGGGGGTGGAGATCGTCGACCTGCGGTTCTGCGACCTCCCGGGCCTCATGCAGCACTTCTCGATGCCGGCTTCGGAGCTCACCGCGGACGTCTTCGAGGAGGGTTCGGGCTTCGACGGCTCGTCGATCCGGGGGTTCCAGGAGATCCAGGAGTCGGACATGATCCTGGTGCCCGACCCGAACACCGCCGTCATCGACCCGTTCACCCAGCACAAGACGCTGAACCTCAACTGCTTCGTGCAGGACCCGGTGACCGGCGAGTCGTACTCCCGTGACCCCCGCTACGTCGCCCGGAAGGCCGAGGACTACGTGGTGTCGACCGGCCTGGCCGACACGATCTACTTCGGGCCCGAGGCCGAGTTCTTCATCTTCGACGACGTGCGGTTCGGGCAGGACGAGCACTCGGCGTTCTACTCGGTCGACTCCGTCGAGGCGGCCTGGAACACCGCCCGGGACGAGGGGCCCAACCTCGGCTACAAGCCGCGGTACAAGGAGGGCTACTTCCCCGTCCCGCCGATGGACCACTACCAGGACCTGCGGTCGGAGATGATCCTGACGCTCGAGCGGCTGGGGGTCGCCATCGAGATCCACCACCACGAGGTGGGCACCGCGGGGCAGGCCGAGATCGACATGCGGTTCGACTCGATGCTCCGCATGGCCGACAAGCTGATGCTCTACAAGTACGTGGTGAAGAACGTGGCGTGGGCGGCCGGCAAGTCGGCGACGTTCATGCCGAAGCCGATCTTCCAGGACAACGGGTCGGGCATGCACTGCCACCAGTCGCTGTGGAAGGGCGGGGAGCCGCTGTTCTACGACGAGACGGGGTACGCCGGGCTGTCGGACATGGCGCGGTGGTACATCGGAGGGCTCTTGCGGCATGCGCCCGCGGTGCTGGCCTTCGCCGCTCCGACGACGAACTCGTACAAGCGCCTGGTGCCGGGCTACGAGGCGCCGGTGAACCTGGTGTACTCGCAGCGGAACCGGTCGGCGGCCGTGCGGATCCCCTTGTACTCGCAGTCACCCAAGGCGAAGCGGCTGGAGTTCCGCTGCCCGGACCCGTCGTGCAACCCGTACCTGGCGTTCTCGGCGATGCTGATGGCCGGCCTCGACGGGATCCAGAACCGCATCGAGCCGCCCGACCCGGTCGACAAGGACCTCTACGACCTCCCCCCTGAGGCGTTGGCGGCGGTCCCCCAGGTCCCCGGCTCCTTGGACGAGTCCCTGGCCGCCCTGGAGGCCGACAACGCCTTCCTGCGTGCCGGCGGCGTCTTCACCGACGACCTGATCTCCACCTGGCTCGACTACAAGCGAATCAACGAGATCGACGCGATCCGCCTCCGCCCCCACCCGTGGGAGTTCAACCTCTATTACGACATCTGACCCGGCCCCCAGGGCACCCGGACATACGCCCTGGTCCTGACTCCAAACTCCAGCGTGAGCGCGAGGTCCGCGTTCGTACACTGCGCCGGTGGTCGACCTGCCCGAAGAGATCCGAAACCACTACGAACACGAAATCGTCGAGAGCGAGCGCCTGACCCGAGGCGCCGGGCGTCTCGAATTCGCGCGCACACAGGAGATCATCCGCCGACACCTGCCGCCCGGCACTCTGCGGATCTTGGACATCGGCGGCGCCACGGGTGTGCACGCCGCCTGGCTCGCGGACGACGGCCACGAGGTCCACGTCATCGACCCGATGGACCACCACGTAGCCGAGGTCCAGCGGCTTGCGGGCCCGCAGCGACACATCACCGCTGAGACCGGAGACGCGCGGGCCTTGCCAGTCGACACCGACAGCGCTGACGCCGTGCTCCTGTTGGGACCGCTCTACCACCTCACCGAACGGGACGACCGGCACCGAGCGCTCAAAGAGGCCCGGCGTGCACTGCGGCCCGGAGGTCTCGCCTTCGTCGCTGCGATCTCCCGGTTCGCCTCGCTGATCGACGGCCTCGGCCGCGAGTTCCTCTTCGATCCGGCCTTCCGCCACATCGTTGAGCAAGACCTGCAAGACGGCCAGCACCGGAACCCAGAACGGCGAACGCACTGGTTCACGACCGCCTATTTCCACGACCCCGACGAACTTCGCCAGGAAGCCACCGCCGTGGGCCTCAAGGTCGTCGAGGTCCTCGGCGTCGAAGGCCCCGCCGGCTGGCTGCCCAACATCTTCGACCGATGGCACGACCCCGCCGACCGCGAGACCATCCTGTTCGCAGCCCGAGCGATCGAATCGGAGCCCTCGCTCCTCGGCGCCAGCAGCCATCTGCTGATGGTCTGCCGGCCCTGAACCCCTGATCGATCCATCGACCGAGATCGTCCAGGTGTACCCGCGGCGCAGCAGTATCCCGGCCGGGCTGTGGTCACACCTGTTCGAGCGCGCCAGCGCGCTCCACGTCCGGGTCACAGAACCCGACGGCGGTGGACCCCAAGAGGCGGTGTCTCAGTCGGAGTCGACCACGACCGCCTGCACCTCGGTCACCGCGCGGGGGACGTCGTCGGCCAGCACGACCGGGTCGAAGTCGTCGGTCTCGCCGTTGTCGGCCTCCCAGTGGGCGGTCCAGGTGACGAGCACCTGGCCGGGCCACGCCGCCGGGCGGCCGCCAACGTCGGTGCGCTGCGTGTAGGCGTGGGCACAGGCCCCCTGTGTGCCGGCGAGATCCCGGGGATCCTGCTGCGGGTCGTACCGGGTGCCCGGAGGCGTGCAGGTGATCCGGCCCGCGCCGGGCTCGCCGGGCTCGAACGACAGGCTCGGGGTGGCGGTCAGCGTGACGCCGATGCCGCCGGCGTCACCGTGCTCCGTGATGGAACCCTGCCAGTTGTTCACGACGACGAAGGTCGGGATGTTGAGGATCGCCGTCGTTCCGTCCGCCGGGAAGGCGTCGACCACGGGGTTGTCGAGTCGACCCTGGACGTGGCCCCAGAGCTCCTCGGCCACCTCCGCGGGCGTGGGCGGCTGTGGCGCCGCGCCGCCCGGCACCCATTGGGTGTCCTCCGTGTAGTACGGGCCGCCGTCCCGGGGGCAGATGTTGTACATGAGGACAGCGTCCTCGGGAGCGTCGGGGTGGTAGTAGAGCAGCGTGTCCCGCGACTGGTCCTCGTGGAGCACGTAGCCGCACATGTCCTTGGGCTGGATGCCGTTGAGTTGCACGACGGTCACGCAGGTCGCCCAGCCCGGCGCCTGCTCGGCGCAGACCGCCTCGGCGGTCCAGCCACCTCCTCCACCGCCGTCACCACCACCGTCGTCGCCGGGCGGGTCGTCGTCGCCGGGCGGGTCGTCGTCCTCCGGCGGGCAGTTGACCTCGAGGTCAGTGCCGGAGTCGTCGCCACCGGTGTGGCCCTCGCAGTGGTCGGCGGTCGCCGTCGAGGTGGTCATGACGACCCCCACCGCGCTGCCCAGCAGGGCGATCAGCGCCATGACGAGGATGCGGATCTTCATGGTCCCTCGGCTCCCTCGGTGTCCTCGGTTCCTTCGGTGCCTTCGGTGCCTTCAGTGCCGTCGGTTCCTTCGCCCTCGGTCTCGCAGTGGGCGGTGTCGCTGAAGACGACGCGCTCGTGGAGCCGCCAATCACCGTCGACCAGGACGGCGACCCCGTCACCGGGCTGCTCCCGGTACGGCGTGCGCTGCTGCAGTCGGCCCTCGCGGTCGTAGACGAGGTGGCGGCGCTCCACACAGATCGGAAACGCCACCTCCTCATCGGAGCGCACCTGGATCTCCCCGTCGAGCCGCGACGTGCTGGCCGGGTGCTCGTCGCTGAACGGCTTCGTCACCAGGCCCTCCTCGTCCCGCTGGACCCACACGTCGATCAGCTCCTCGGCGTAGGCACTGCCGGGCTCGAACAGCCCGAGGTACTCCTCGATCAGAGGGTTCTCCGGGTCACGGGCGACCGACGGGTCGGCGACGATCTGGTTCACGACGGCGTCATAGCGGTCGAGCAGCCGCTCGATGTCGGGCCGCACCGACTCGGGCCCGGGCGGCAGCGTGACCCCGGGGCCCAGCGCGTCGTCGGCGGACGTGGACCCGTCCCCGCACGCGGCGGACGGAAGGAGGCCCACAACTCCGATCGCCATCACCGCTCGCCACGACATGCGCTCCGTCCTTCGCCCTCGGAGATGCACCTGCGCCGTCCCTGAACCGCGGATTGTAGGCGGAGGTCAGGCGCGGACGAGGCCGGCGTCGGCGGTGAGGACGTGAGGATGCCGGTGATGGCCGGGTGTCCGTCTGGTCCTGGCCAGAACTGCAGCGACACGTCGGTCGCCACGTCCACCAGGGGGCGGGAGGAGAGGACGACGCCAGCGTTGCGGAGCTGGGACATGTACCAGGCGACCGTTCCGTCGCCGCGGCCGTAGCGGCCGTCAGGACCGGCGACAGCGATGATGTCGTTGAGCCGGGTGAGCAGCTCGTCGACGGCCCCAGGTGGCGTCGACCGGCCAGCGGCCGATCGTTTGCCGACCCTTGGCGGTCAGCCGGGCCCCATGACCGCGGTCGGCGTGCCGGCGCCGGCGCGGTCAGTCTTCACCGGCATGCTCTGACGCGGGCCCAGGCGGACCGGAGGCGCCGAGCGCGTGGTCGCGGTAGCGCTGCCACCACCGCCAATCGTCCATGGCTGTGGCGCGTTCGAGGAAGCCTCCCCCGCCGGTGGAGATCGCTCGAGCGGCGAGCGCCTCGGTGATCTCCACGGCCACGCCGGCGGCGCCGGGTCCGCCGCCGTAGAAGTGAAGGGTCACCGCCTCGGAGACCTCGTCATCGGGTCCGCTGAGGTCGACGTTGAGGATGAAGCCGGGGCCCTCGTAGCGTGCGTGACCGTCGTGGTCGACCACGAGGTCTGGCAGCAGCCGAAGAAAGGTCCGGCGGATCTCGGCGTTGGTGCCGATCCGGGGCGGCTCCCAGTCGCTGGGGATGTCCCGGGCATCGGAGAGATCGGTCGGGAACCGCATGATGAACACGTCCCAGCTCACATCCCCTCCTCACGTCGTTGTCTCGCTGCGGGTATCGAGAACTGAGTATTCCCGCTAGTCAGGCACTGGTCGCAACGGCTGCCCGAATCTGGGTCCCATCAGCTCCACGACCGGCTTGTCGCAGGGAGCTCGAGCTCAAACAGCCGGGGGTGTCGGTTGCTGGGGGCCTCAGCCTCGGTGATCCAGACAGTCGGGGTCTGGAACCCGGCGAGAGGAGCGCTCTACTTGCGGCGGTACCTGGCGTAGGGGTTTCTGGGGTGAGTAGGGGTGGGCAATGGGGAGAGCGGGACGCCGTACTCCTGGCCTACGTCGGTGGGCACTCCTGCCGCGAGACCGCACGGCTCCTGGGCACGACCGAGGCCACGGTCAAGAGCAGCCTCCGCCGCGGGCTCCTCAACCTGCGGCAAACCCTGCAAGCCGAGGGGGTGACCGGGTGAGCAGTCCCAACGGCACGATCGGCGATCATCCGCTGGACGACCTCGCCGCCTACGCGCTCGACGCGCTCGAGGACGTCGAGCGGCGGGCGGTCGACGACCACCTGACCGGCTGTGGCGACTGCCGAGCCGAGCTCGACGGCCACTACGAGACCCTCGTCGTCCTCGCACCCGACGAGGCCCCGCCGCCTGCGGTCTGGGAGCGGATCGCCGTGGCGATCGAGCAGGCCGAGCAGCCCGAGCAGGCCGAGCAGCCCGAGCAGGACGAGCAGGACGTCGGCCCGGTCGCGGACGTACGCGTCCTGCGGCCGTCGCGGCGTCCGTGGCTGGTCGCCGCGGCGGGCCTCGTGGCCGCGGGCATCACGGGTGGGGTCCTCGGCTACGCGCTGGGGAGCACCGAGGACGACGGCGCGGACATCGGGAGCCTGGCGCAACAGGCGACGGAGGACCCCGACGGCGTGCTGGCCACGCTCGCCGACAACGGCGGCCAGGCGGTGGCCCGGGTGGTGGGCGACCATCACCGAGCTGGCGATCACCGAGGCGCCGACGAGCGGCGACGTCACCCCCGACGGGGACTTCCTGGCGTCAGGCAGCATCAGCTAGAAGGCCGATGCTGCCTGACGCTCAGCTCTAGCCCAGGCCGCTGCGCATCGCGGTGATCAGCTCGCCGGACGCCGTGTCGCCGCTCAGCTCCCAGAAGAAGGAACCGCGCAGGCCCTGGTTCCTCGCGTAGGTCATCTTCCCGGCGATCGTGGCAGGGGTGTCGTAGCTCCACCACTGGGTGCCGCAGTGGGCGTAGGCCGTGCCGGCGATCGTGCCGGTGGACGGGCAGCGGGATCGGAGCACCTTGTAGTCCTCGGACCCGGCTTCGTACGTCCCCGGTGCGGCGCCGGTGGCCGTGCCGCCCGGCGCCGATTGCGTGACGCCGGTCCAGCCTCGGCCGTAGAAGCCCACGCCGAGCATGAGCTTGCTGCCGGGTATGCCCTTGCCCTTGAGCTTCTGGATGGCGGCGTCGCTGTTGAAGCCCTGGATCGGGATGCCAGGGTACGACGTCAGCGGCGAGTGCGGCGCGGTGGGCCCGTCGGCGTCGAAGGCGCCGAAGAAGTCGTAGGTCATCACCATGTACCAGTCGACGTACTGGGCGGCCCCGCCGTAGTCGGCGGCGTCGATCTTGCCGCCGGACGTGGCGTCGGCGGTGATGGCCGACGTGACGAGGTTGCCCGAGCCGAACCTGGTCCGCAGGCCCTGCATGAGGTTGCGGTAGCCGGCGAAGCCGCTGGTGTCGCAGCTCAGGCCACAGGCGTTCGGGTACTCCCAGTCGATGTCGATGCCGTCGAACACGTCGGCCCAGCGGGGGTCCTCGACCAGCTGGTAGCAGGAGTTGGCGAAGGCCTGGGGGTTCTGGGCCGCCTGGCTGAAGCCGCCGGACCACGTCCACCCGCCGAAGGACCAGATGACCTTGAGGTTCGGGTACATCTGCTTGAGCTTGCGCAGCTGGTTGAAGCTGCCGCGCAGGGCGCCGGCGTCCCAGGTGTCGGCGACGCCGTCGACGCTCTCGGCGGCGCTGTAGAAGCGGTCGTAGTCGGCGTAGGGATCGCCGATGGTGCACTGGCCGTTCTGCACGTTGCCGAAGGCGTAGAGGATGTGGGTGAGCTTGGCGGCGGAGCCGCTCGTGTGGATGTTCTTGACGTGGTAGTTCCGCTGGTAGACGCCCCACTCGGCGAAGTAGCCGATGAGGTTGCGCCCACCACCGCCGCCGGGGACCGTGGTCGAGGTCGTCGAGGAGGTCGACGTCGACGTGGTCGAGGACGACGTGGTTGACGTGCTCGACGACGACGTGGTCGACGACGACGTGGAGCTGGTGGGCGTCGACGTGGTCGTGGTGCCGCCGGTCGTGCCCGTGACCTCGACGGCGGACACCGTCGCGTAGCCGGCGCCGCCGTTCATGCTGAACTGCACGTTCAGCTGACCGTCGCTCACCGTGGTCGTGAAGCTGCGATCGCAGGCGGTCAGCGGGCCGCACGAGGCGTAGACGTCGAACGCCGACAGCACGACCGTGCCCTCGAGACGGACGTCGAACCGACGCTGGCCCGCGGCCGTCGCCCAGTCCTCGACCATCTTCAGGGTGACCTGGTACGAGCCGTTGGGCACGTCGAAGCGGTAGCCCGCCCCGTTGGAGAACTGGTCGTAGGTCCGGTAGAGGTCGTCGTCGGTGGTGCCGGCGATGGCACTGGACGTCGATCCGGCGTGGTAGAGGCTGTCGTATCCCCAGCTACCCGACGTGTACGCCTGGTCCGCCGACCAGACGACTCCGCCGCTGCCGGTGAGTGACGGGCCATTGGCGTTGACCCGGACCGGCACCGAGACCGCGGCGTCGGCATCGGACGAGACCACCACCAACGAGCCCAGAAGCAGCGAGAGGGCGACCGCCGCGAGGCGTCGCTTCGACCTGATCCGATCCATGCTTCCCCCCGGAACCATTTGTTAGTATTCCTTACATACAAAAATAGCGCGGTTCCCTACGCATCGTCAATAGATCCGTGCGATTGGAGGTCACATTCGCCCGGAACGGGCGCAGAACGTCCTCTGGACGCTCGGCACCTACCGGCCGGGCGGCAGCTGAGCGCCGGACCGCAGCCGGCGTCTCGTGAAGGCGACGCCGAGGGCGAGGCCGGCGGCAGCGCCGACGGTGGCGGTCGTGACCGGGAGGGGCCACGGCGCCGTGGTGTCGGAGGGCGTGGGGGCCGGGGAGCGGGTGGCTGCCAGCGACGGGGCGCCCGACAACGGGACGCCGAGGGCGACGAGGGTGTCGCGGAGGGCGGGGCTGGATTCGGTCCAGCCGCCGTCGGAGTCGAGCCAGGTGCCGGCGCGGACGTGGAGGACCGGGTTGTGGACGGCGTCGGGGTAGACGTCCTGGACCACTGTGGAGTCGGAGGGGTCGGCGTCGGTGGGGTGGGCCATCTGCCAGGTGAGCGTGTACCTGTCCTTCAGCGGTCGAGGCGGAGGCTCTGGAGCGAGGTCCAACCCGGCATTGATGGAGTAGGGGTTCGCCAGTTCCATGAGGGCGACCACGAGGTACGACGGTGTGTCGTCGTTGCCGCCCGCCAGGTCGATCTCGAGCGGCTCGTCGAGGCCGGGTCCCGTGATCGTGACCGACTGGGCGCCCTTGGCCTCGGCCGGCCCGGCGGCCAGCACGGTCGACAACAGGAGCAGGCACAGGAACGTCGCAGCACGCATGCCCGTCCTACACCGCGGGGGCCGACGTGGTTCCGCCCGAAGGCGCCGCGCCGGGGCCATCCCCACATATCGGGCTGCGAGGACGCCGCCGGTCCCGACGCGACGCCCCATGAGAGTGGGCAACCGCAGGATCATGACGCCGGTTGCGCCGATCAGGCCGCTTTGGCCGTTCACCCCCGACGGGTGAAGGAGTAGCTCGGGACCCCGAGGATCCTGGGGCCATGGCCACGTCCTTCCCCACCACACCCCTGACCCCGGCGGTGCGGCGGCCCTTCGGCGTCACGATCGTCACGCTCCTGACCTGGCTCGTGGCGGTGACGGACATCGCCGCCGGCATCGCCTTCGCCGCCAACGCCGAGGACCGCTCCGTCCGCCACGACCTGGGCATGACCGAGACGGAGCTGCGCAGCTACGGGGTGGCGCTGATCGTCGTCGGCGTGCTGACCGCCCTCGTGGCCGTCGGGCTCGGCCGCGGCTCCCGCCTGGCCCGGGCCCTGGTGGCGTTCATCATGGTGCTGCACGTCGGCGGCGCCGTGTACGCCCTCACGCAGATCAGCTGGGAGGACCAGCGCAACGAGTCGCTCTCGGCGATCTGGCAGATCGCGATCTCCGGCCTGATCCTGTTCGTGCTGTTCGGCAACAAGGCCGACCGCTTCTTCGAACAGCGGCGCTAGCCCCGGGCACGACCCGCCCGCCCCAACCAGCAGGCACGGGACCCGAACGTTCGCCACGTAGCGTGGACGGATGAGTCGGATCCCGCGCCTGCTGCGCATCCCGGTCGCCCTGGTGGGCGGCTGGCTGGCGCTGTTCGCCGCCGTCAACGCGGTGATCCTGCTGGCCGGCGTGGGGTCCCGCTGGGCGGGCAAGGACCCGCAGCTCCGCAGCGACAGTTGGCCGGGCATCACCCACCTGCGCATGGTCGACGACAAGCTGCTCGTCGGCGGCCAGCCCTCACGGCAGGACTACCGGGACCTGGCCGAGCACGGGGTGACCACGGTGATCGACGTCCGGGAGGACGGCGTCCACCGGGACGACCCCGAGACCCTCGAGGCGCTCGGCATGGAGTACTTCTCCCTGCCGCTGGAGGACGGGCAGGCGCCGACGCCGGGCAGGATCCGTCGCTTCCTCGAGCTGGTCGACGAAGCCGACGGCCGCGTGTTCGCCCACTGCAGCGGCGGTGTGGGCCGGTCGACGTCGCTGGCCGCCGTGTACGAGGCGGCCCACGACCAGGACCCGTCGGTGCTGGAGCAGGTGGCGGTCGGGCCGCCGACGATCGAGCAGATCTGGTTCGTCGGCACGCTGCGCCCGGGCGACCCCGAGCACGAGGTCAGCCCGGTGATCGCCGGGGTGAGCCGGGTGGTCGACTCCCCCCGCACCCTCTACAGCTTCCTCAGTGGCTGACGATTGACGACCGGCGACCGACGACTCACGTCCGGTGGACCGCGAAGAGGTCCGCCACCCGGGCGATGCCGCGCTCGATGGCGCTCTCGGTGAGGTTGCCGAAGCCGAGGACCAGCGACGGGGGGCCGCTGTGGCCCGGCCAGCGGTACCGGGACATGGGGTAGAGGCCGACCGAGCGCCCGAGCGCCGCGGCGACCACGGCCTCCTCGTCGAGCGACGCAGGCAGGCGGGCAACCGCGTGGAAGCCGGCGGCCAGGCCCTCGAGGCCGACGTGCGGAGCGTGGCGGCCGAGCGCGTCGACCAGCGTCGCCCGGCGGCGCCCGTACGTCGCCCGCATGCGGCGCAGGTGCCGGTCGTAGCGGCCCGACTCGATCAGCGTGGCCAGGGCGAGCTGGTCGAGCGCCGGCGAGCCCCGGTCGTCGAGGTGCTTCTCGGCCACGATCCGCGCCGCGAGCCGCGGCGGGGCGACCAACCAGCCCAGCCGCAGCCCCGGGGCCAGCGACTTGCTGACCGTGCCGATCGACACCACCCGGTCGGGCGCCAGGCCCTGCAGCGACCCGACGGGCTCGCGGTCGTAGCGGAACTCGGCGTCGTAGTCGTCCTCCACGACGAAGGCGTCGGCCGCGTCGGCCCAGGCGACCAGGGCCTGCCGCCGTTCGGGGGCGAGCACGCAGCCGGTGGGCGACTGGTGGGCCGGGGTGAGCACCACGGCCCGGGCACCGCTGGCAGCGAGCGCCTCGACGTCGATCCCCGCGGCGTCGACGGGCACCGGGACCGGCTCCAGGCCCAGGCGACGGGCGATCACGGCGTGCTCGCCGTCGCCCGGGTCCTCGACGGCGACCCGCTCCACACCCTCGGCGGCGACGGCCCGGAGCGCCAGGTTCAAGCCCTGCTGGAAGCCGCTGCAGACAACGACGTGCCCGGGATCGGCAGCCGCACCGCGGACCCGGCGCAGGTACGACGCCAGCACGGTCCGCAGCACAGGGCTGCCCTGGCCGTCGCCGTAGCCGAAGGCGTCGTCGGGGGCGTCGCGGGCGGCGTCGCGCAGCGCCCGCACCCAGTCGCTCCGGGGGAAGCTGCCGAGGTCGGGCAGGCCGGGGCGGAAGTCGACGTCGATGCGGGGCGCCGGGTCGGGGGCGGGCCGAGGTACGGCAGGGGCCGGCGAGGGCATGTGCGCGCCGGCCGCCACCCGGGTGCCGGAGCCGCCTCGGGCGGTCAGGTAGCCCTCGGCCTCGAGCTGCGTGTAGCAGTCGAGCACCAGGCCGCGGGACACACCGAGCTCCCGGGCCAGCACCCGCGACGACGGCAGGCGCTCGTCGGCCGACAGCCGTCCGGAGCGGATCGCCTCCCGCAACTCCCGCTCCAGCTGCGACCGCAGCGGCTCGGCGACGTCGCGGTCGAGCCGCAGCAGCAGCTCCGGACTCAAACCGGCCCACTCAACCCGCATGGAATTGGACCTTACCGAGATACCGGTTGCGTCGTACGTTGCCACCCGACAACGGTGAGCAACCGCAAGGGGAAGAACGTCATGAGCACCACCTCCACCACCAGCTTCAGCGCCTTCGAGGCCACCACCCGGATGGCCGGGCACCACGCCCACCTCCGCCCGGCCCGTGAGCTGGCCATCCGCTCCCGCCGGTCGGCCCGGGCGCAGCGGCGGGACAACCGCGCATGAGTCGGAAGGTCCTGGGGCTGTTCGTGGCGGTCTCCGTCATCTGGGGGCTGCCGTACCTGTTCATCAAGGTGGCGGTGGACGACGGGGTGCCGCCCGCCTTCCTCGCCTGGGTGCGGGTGACGATCGGGGCGGCCGCGCTGCTCGGGCTGTCGTGGCGGGCCGGGCTGCTGCCGAGCCTCGTGGGCCGATGGAAGTGGCTCGCGGCGTTCGCCCTGGCCGAGCTGGTGATCCCGTTCCCGCTGATCGCGACCGGCGAGCAGCACGTCGACTCGTCGCTGGCCGCCATCATCATCGCCTCCGCTCCCCTGTTCGTGGCGCTGCTGGCCCTCCGCTTCGACGCCAGCGAGCGCGTCGGCGGCAGCCGCCTCGTCGGGCTGCTGGTCGGGCTCGCCGGAGTCGTGGCGCTGGTCGGCGTCGACGTGGCGGGCGAGCCCGACGAGCTGCTCGGCGCCGGTGCCCTCGTCCTGGCCGCCCTCGGGTACGCCGCCGGGCCCATGATCCTCAAGCGCCACCTGGCCGACCTCGACCCGCGGGCGTCGATGGGCGGCGCCCTCCTCGTCGCCACGATCGTGCTGATCCCCGCGGCGGCCCTGGACCCGCCCGACGCCACGCCCTCCGGCTCCGCCATCTCGGCCCTCGTCGTGCTCGGCTTCGTCTGCACCGCCGCCGGCCTGGTGGCCTACGGCGCCCTCGTCGCCGCGGTGGGCGCCGGACGGGCGCTGGTGGTCACCTACATCAACCCGCTGGTGGCGGTGGCGCTCGGCGTCCTCTTCCTCGACGAGCGCCCAGGTGTCGGCGCCCTGGCCGGGCTGGTGCTGATCCTCGCCGGGTCCTGGCTGTCGACCCGCCAGGTATCTCCCGGCGCGCGTCGAGACGACGTCGTCGGCACCGACCCACTGGTGGGCTCACCGACCGGGTGAAGCTGCAGCTGAACCGCACGATCACGTTCGGCAACGGGAACGTGCTGCTCTGCTACACGCCGGAGGTCGACTGACCCCGGGGGCCGAACCCACCCCGCGACCCAACCTCGATGGGGGTCGTGGGGTGGAATGGGGCGTGATGCCGGACGACCAGGGCCTCGAGGGGCTCTTCCGTCGCGAGTACACGAGGCTCGTGCACACGGTGTCGGTGGTCGTCGGTAGCACCGAGGCCGCGGCCGACGCCGTGCAGGACGCCTTCGTGCAGGCCAGCCGGCACTGGGCGCGGGTGCGCACGTACGACGACCCGGCGATGTGGCTGCGGCGGGTGGCGGTCAACCGGGCGCTCAACCAGCGGCGGGGGCGACGCCGGCACGACGCCGCCCTGCCCCGACTCGCCCCGCGCCGGGCGGCCGCCGACGACCTGCTGCCCGCCGTCGACTTCGACGCCGCCCTCCGCCGCCTACCCCGCCAGCAGCGGGCCGTGGTCGCGCTGTTCTACGTCGCCGACCTGCCCGTCGCGGAGGCCGCCGAGATCCTCGGGATCGCGGAGGGCACGGTGAAGTCGCACCTCCACGACGCCCGCCGCGCCCTCGCCCCGCAACTGGAGGTCAACGATGGACACCGATGACCTGATCCGCCAGGCCCTGGTCGAGCGGCTGGAGCCGGTGGACGAGACGGCGGCCTGGGAGGACATCCGGGAGCGGGCCGCGGCCGAGCGGCAGCGCCGCTACCTGCCGCTGGCGGCGGCGTGCGTCGTCGTCGTGCTGCTGGTCACCGGGGCCGTGGCCTTCCTCCGGGGTGGCGCCGAGCCCAGCGACGTCGAGACCGGGTCCGCCACCACCGTCGCCCCGGCCGACCCCGACACCTGGCGGCCGTTGGCCGACGGCCCCCTGTCGGCCCGGTCGGGTGCCGCCGCGGTGTGGACCGGCGAGGAGATGGTGATCGCCGGGGGGACCGACGCTCCACCCTGCCCGGACCTCGCCCAATGCGACTACGTCGACGGGCGGCTGGCCGACGGCGCCGCCTACGACCCCGCCACCGACTCGTGGCGCACGATCGCCGACGCTCCCCTACCGTTCGAGGAGGTCAAGGCCTTTTGGACCGGCGAGGTGATGCTGGTGTTCGTCGGCACCAGCCC
>DATHJB010000147.1 GCA_035316325.1 Acidimicrobiales bacterium | reverse complement strand
TGGCTCAACTGACTGATCCGTGGGTCAGTTGAGCGGCTATCCGCGGGCGCACCCCGTTTGCTTCCTACGTTCCGGGCTGTCTGAAGGTCCGAATCGGGAGGCAGAACGGGGTGCGCATCCGGAGCGTATGGCAGCGTGCGTGTGGGCTCACGCGCACGGTGGTCGAGGGCGTCGACTTCGACGACGACGCGGAGGCGGTGGTTGTGTGGGTGCGGCCGGCGGCGAGGGCTCGGGGCCGGTGCGGGCGCTGTGGTCGCCGCTCACCGAGGTTCGATCGGGGGGAGGGACGGCGCCGATGGCGTGCGCTGGATCTTGGGTCAACGAAGGTGTTCTTGGAGGCCGAGGCGCCCCGGGTGCGTTGTCGCGAGCACGGCCCGACCGTGGCGCAGGTCCCTTGGGCCCGGCACGGCGCGGGTCACACTCGGGACTTCGACGACCAGGCGGCTTGGCTGGCGGTGCACGTCTCGAAGACTGCAGTGGTGGAACTGCTGCGCATCGCGTGGCGGACCGTCGGCGCGATCGTGGCCCGGGTCAGCGCGGACATCGATGCCTCGGTCGACCGGTTCGAGGGCCTGGCCCGGGTCGGGATCGACGAGATCTCCTACAAGCGGGGCCACCGCTATCTGACCGTGGTGGTCGACCACGACACCGGCCGCCTGGTGTGGGCCGCGCCGGGCAGGGACGACGCCACCCTGCACCGGTTCTTCGACGCACTCGGCGCGGAGCGGGCTGCACAGATCACCCATGTGTCGGCGGACATGGCCGACTGGATCGCCCGGGTCGTCGCCCAGCGAGCACCGAACGCGATCCGCTGCGCGGATCCGTTCCACGTCGTGGCCTGGGTAACCGAAGCGCTCGACGTCGAACGGCGACGAGTGTGGAACGAAGCATCCGGCCGCCGTCGCACGAACGCCACGACCGGCCGACACGAGATGGCGACCGGCCAAGCCCGCACGATCAAACGAGCCCGCTACGCCCTCTGGAAGAACCCCGACAACCTGACCCCACGGCAACACCAGCAGCTCGACTGGATCGCCAAGACCGACCCCCGGCTGTGGCGCGCCTACCTGCTCAAAGAGGCACTGCGCTACGTCTTCGCCGTCAAAGGCAAACAAGGCAAGATCGCTCTCGACCGCTGGATCTCATGGGCCCGCCGCTCCCGGCTCCCAGCGTTCGTCCGCCTGCAGCGCCGCATCGTCAAACACCGAGCCGCGATCCACGCGGCGCTCGACTCGGGGCTCTCCAACGGGTTGATCGAGTCGACCAACACCAAGATCCGGCTCCTCACCCGCATCGCCTTCGGCTTCCACGGCCCCGAACCCCTCATCGCCCTCGCCATGCTCGCCCTCGGAGGCCACACCCCCCACCTCCCAGGCCGCCACTAACCCACGGATCCGCTCCGAGAGCCAGATTTCTTCGGCCGGACTGTTTACCCGCGCGCGGTAGGGGAAGCTCTTGCGTGTCGGTGTGAGCAAACCACCTCGGGATGGAAACGGCGATGGCTCAGAAGGTTCGAGACGTGATGGACACTGATCCGCTCATGGTCGATGCCCGCACCTCGATCGAAGCGGCAGCTCACCTGATGCGGGCGCGGGACGTCGCCGACGCCCTCGTCATGGACGATCAGGGCGAGCTCTGTGGTGTGCTCACCAACAGCGACATCGTCGTCTTCGCCATTGCAGCCGGTCGCCACCCCGCCACCATCCTCGCGGGGGATTGCTGCGACACGGAGTGGCCCTCCGTGTCCGCCGACGACACCGCCAGCATGGCGTTCCAGCTCATGCAGACGCATGAGCTGGAACGCGTACCCGTGCTCGAGGACGGCCATGTGGTCGGTGTCGTCTCCGCGGAGACGCTGAGCCGCCAGTCCGTCTGACCGTCAGGTCACCGTGAAGCTGGTGTACATGCCCATCTGGTAGTGGGCCTCCAGCTCGCCCGAGTCCTCTTCCTCCACGATGTTGCAGAAGAGGGCGTAGCTGCCCGCCTCCAGGTCGAACGCCGCGGTGCAGGTCTTGCCCTCGCCGGCGAAGCCTTCGATCTCCAGCACCTCGGTGCCGGCCGGCAGCTGGGCCTCGTCGGCCGAGCCGTCGTCGGCCGTCGGGATGTCGCCGGGCTCGCCGTCGAACTTCACGATCACGATCTCGTGGATCTCCGTGCCGTCGTTGGTGACGGCGAACTCGACCGTGCCGGCCGGGATCTCGTCGGGCACGGGCTCGATGGTGAACTCCTGGAGCGTGACCTCCACGGTCTCGGTGGGCTCGGCATCGGAGGCGCCGACGAGCACGCACTCCTCGCCGTCGGCGGTGCCGCTGCCCGACCCCGAGCCGGAGCCCGAGCCGGTCCCGGACGCCGAGCCGCTACCGGAGCCGGAGCCGCTGCCCGACGTGTCGCCGCTCTCCCGGACCGAGGCGCCATCGTCGTCGTCGTCGCCGCACGCGGCCACACCCAGCAGGGCGACCAGGCCGACGAGCGCGACGGCCTTCCGTCCTCTATGCAGGAACATGGGTTGCACTCCTTGTTGTCTCGATTGTCGAACGAGGGCGGGCGAACCGCGGCCCGAAAGCCGCGACGGCGGCCACGGCGCCGAGCCCCACCAGCCAGGCGGCCTGCAGCAGCCAGTCGCCGCTGTCGGGATGGCGGTAGTCGGGCAGCACGGCGTGCAGCGCCCGGAAGACGGGGTTGCGGGTGGTGGCGAAGTCGACCACCAGGGTCAGGTCGCCCCGCCGCGCCTCGACCACCAGCCACATCCAGCTGAGGGCACCGAGCACCCCGGCGACCGCGACGGCCGGGCGCATGGCCGCGACCCGCCCGGCCCACCAGGCCACGGCGAGCACGACGCACGGCAGGATCACGACGGTCTGCCGCCCGGGCCACCACCAGCCGTGCATGGTGAGGGCCACCCACGTGGCGGTCGCCCACCCGGCGGCGGCGGGCAGGGCCAGCACCAGCCAGCCCGGCGGCCGGCGCCGCAGCAGCGCCGCAGCGGCCGGGACGGCGAGCAGGTAGCCCGGCATCCACACGGCGAGCCCGAACTCACGGTCGAGCAGCAGCCCGACCACCCGGCGGCTCCGCCCGAGGTAGTCCGGCGAGCTCCCGACCACGGTCAGCTCCCCGCCCACGAAGTGGTCCCCCGCGGCGTAGACGGTCCACCCGCCGTAGAGCAGCTGGTGCCCCACGAGGTACACGACCCCCGACACCGCCAGCCCCGCCAGCGCCGTGGTCGACCGGGACCGGACGAGCCCCAGCACCGCCAGCACCGCGGCGACCGGGAGGTACTTCACTCCCAGCCACGGCAGCGCCACGACGGCGGCGACCCACACCAGGTCGTGACGGCGGGACGACGACGGGGAGGTCAGCGCCGCGACCGCCACCGCGACGGCCAGCGCCGCCGGGAGCTCCGGGTAGACCTGGGTGCCGTACGACGAGAGGGGCGCCGACACGCCGAAGGCGAGCACCGTGACCGCCGCGACCGGCAGGGGCACGTCGAACCGCCGCACCGCGGTCCACGTGAGCACCGCGGCCAGGACGCCGGCCAGGACCGCGAGGGTCGCCTTGGCCCAGGCCCAGCCGCCCAGCCCCATCGGCACCGCCAGGATCGCCGGCAGTAGGGGGTCGTGGGGGCTGATCGACCGGCCGTCGTCGAGCCGCTCGGTCTGCACCGGCAGCCGCACCTCGTGGAAGGGCTCGTACGCCCGCTCCGCCAGCTCGTCGTCGATCCACAGGTCCCGGTCCTCGGCCAGGCTCTGGGCCGACAGCAGGTACTGCGGCTCGTCGGCCGTGGTGCGCGCCCCCGAGGTCGCCCGGGCCGGGATCGCCACCATCGCCCACGCCGCCACGACCACGCCCACCCCCGCCATGACGAGCCCCAGCCGCGACGTCACGCCAGGCGTTCCGTCCGCCGGGTGACCAGCAGCCAGGTCAGGACGCCCGACAGCGCGACGAGCACGATGCTGGCCAGTCCCGCCTCGGCCAGGAAGCCCGACTCGGCGTCGGCCCAGATCCGGGTCGACAGGGTCTCGAACCCGGTCGGCGCCACCAGCAGGGTGATCGGCAGCTCCTTCATCGTCGACAGCAGCACCAGGCCCGCGCCCGCCGCCAGCCCCGGCACCATCAGCGGCAGCTCGATGGTGCCGAACCGCCGCACCCGGCCGGCGCCCAGCATCCGGGCCGACTCGTCGAGCCGCCGGGGCACCGCCGCCACCGCCACCTGCGCCGCCCGCAGCGACTGGGCGCCGAGGTGCACCACGTAGGCGAACACCAGCAGGGTGAAGCTCTCGTACAGGCCCCACGACTCGGGCAGGTCCAAGGCGAACGACACGACGGCGAGCGCCACCACCAGGCCCGGCAGGGCGAAGCCCGCGGCCACCAGGCCGTTGGCGGCGTCGCCGGCCGCGGCCCGATGGCGGGCCGACAGGTAGGCCAGCGGCAGCACCACGGCCACCGCCACCAGGGCCGTCACCATGCCGATGGCGGCCGAGTTCCCGGCCGGGGTCCGCAGGCCACCCAGGCCCTCGCCGGCACCGCTCAGGTCGCTGCCCTCGCCCGCCAGGCCGCGCCAGGCCCACAGCCCGAGCGACGCCAGCGGCCCACCCAGCGCCAGCCCGGTCCACACCACCACCAGCCCGAACGCCGGCCAGCGGCCGCGCCCCAACGGGACCCTCAACGGCTGCTTGGTGCGCACGCCGTCGACGTCGCGGGCCCGCCGGGAGACGGTCCGCTCGGCGGCGACCACCGCCAGCGCCACCACCGCCAGCAGCAGGCTCAGCGCGGCCGACCGGTCGGCGTTGAACAGCCTGTTGGTGTGGATGGCCCGGGTCAGCGTGTCGAAGCGCAGCAGCACCACCACGCCGAAGTCGCTCACCGCGTAGAGGAACACCAGCAGGGCGCCCGCCAGGATCGACGAGCGGAGCTGCGGCAGCACCACCGTGCGGAACACCGCCCACGGGCCGCGTCCCAGCAGCCGGGCGCTCTCCTCCAGCGACGGCGGCAGCGACACCAGCCGGGCGGCGACCGGCAGCAGGACGTAGGGCGTGGTGAAGAGCGTCAGCACCAGCCAGGCGCCCCAGAAGCCCTCGGGCCGGGTCGGGTCGACGCCCACCCAGCCGAGTGGCGACTCCAGCAGGCCGCCCGGCGACAGCGCCGCCACCAGCCCCAGCGCCCCGACGAACGACGGGAACACCAGGGGCAGCGGGGTCACCGCCGCCCAGAACCGCCGCAGCGGCAGGTCGCTGCGGGTGGTCAGCCACGCCAGCCCGGTGCCGACCACCGACGCCGACGCCGCGGTGGCGACGGCGAGCACCAGCGTGTTGCGCAGCGGCCCGAGCGTGCGCGCCGACGTGTACAGGTCGACGAGGTCCTCGCTGCCGGCGAGGTTCTCCCTCACCAGGTACAGCAGCGGCGCGGCGAACAGCAGCCCGACCACGCCGCACACCCCGACCAGCGTCGGTGAGGCGCCGCCGGTCAACCTCCCGAGGCGGGACCCTCCGCGCCCGGCGTCAGCTGTGGAGGCCACTGGCGTCGATCAGCTCCGCCGTCGCCTCGAGGCCGCTGCCGAGCTCGCCCAGGTCGACCCGGGTGGTGGTGATCTCGTCGAACGGCGGCAGCTCGTCGGCGGGCTCGGCGCCCGAGGCCAGCGGGTACTCGAAGGTCTCGTCGCCGAAGTACTGCTGGGCCTCGGACGACAGCAGGAACTCCACGAACTGCTCGGCCTCGTCGGGCATGTCGGAGCCCTCGACGATCGACGCCGCGGTCACCAGCAGCGTCGAGCCGTAGTCGCCCGCGGGGAAGAAGTAGTTCTCCACGGGCAGGTCGGGGTCCTCGGCCTTGGCGACGAAGGCGTAGTAGTGGTTGACCAGCCCCATCGGCACCTCACCGCGGCCGACGGCCTCCACGATGGCGGTGTTGTTGCTGAACGTCGGGGCACCGCCGTCGGCCAGCGCGGTCAGGAAGTCGCCGGTCTCCTCCTCGCCGACGTGGGAGCGGAGCACGGTGACGAAGTCCTGGAACGAGCCGTTGGTGGGCGCCACACCCACCTGGCCGGCGTACTGCGGGTCGGCCAGGTCGAGCACCGAGTCGGGCAGGTCGGCCGGGTCGATCAGGTCGGTGTTGTAGACGAGCGTGCGCACCCGGCCCGACAGGCCCACCCAGCTCCCGTCCTCGGCGGCGTCGCCCTCGGGCACCATGCCGGTCACGCTCTCGGGCAGCTCGCCGAGCAGTCCCTGGGCGTCGAGGTAGCCGACGGCGCCGGGGCTCTGCGAGACGAACACGTCGACGTTGGTGCGGTCGCCCTCCTCGTCGAGCAGCAGCGCCAGGTCGGCGGAGTCGCCGTAGCGGACGTCGATCTTGACGCCGGACTCCTCGGCGAACTGGTCGAGCAGCGGGCGGATCAGGTTCTTGGTGCGGCCTGAGTAGATGTAGAGGAAGTCGTCGTCGCTGCTGCTGCAGCCCGCCGCCGCGGTCGAGACTCCGATGGCCAACGCCACGGCGATCGCCAGCCCTCTTCGTGCCCGCTGCCCCTGTCGCATGTCGACGGAGGCTAGCCATCCTGCGCATTTACTGTAAAGATCCCCTAACTGTGACTGATAGCCCTACCTCGTCGGCGCCCGTGCTGCTGTTCCTCCCCGCGTTCGACGAGGAGGAGTCGGTGGCCGCGGTGGTGCGACGAGCCCCCGCCACGGTGGCCGGGCATCCGCTGCAGGTGGTGGTCGTGGACGACGGTTCGACCGACGACACCGCCGACGTGGCCCGGGCCGCCGGCGCCGACGTCCACGCGCTCCCGACGAACCAGGGGCTGGGCGCCGCCGTGCGGGCCGGACTGGTGCTGGGCGTGGAGCGCGATGCCGCCGCGGTGGTGTTCTGCGACGCCGACGGCGAGTACGCCCCCGAGGAGATCGAGCACCTCGTCGCCCCGATCCTGGCGGGCACCGCCGACTACGTGGTCGGGTCGCGCTTCGCCGGTCTGTCCCGGTCGATGCGGCCGCATCGCTGGGTGGGCAACCAGGTGCTGACGCTGGTGCTGCGCCTGCTGGTGCGGCGCTGGGGCGTGCGGGGCCTCACCGACGGGCAGTCCGGCTACCGGGCCCTGTCCCCCGCCGCCGCTCGGTCGGCCGAGCTGGTCCACGACTTCAACTACGCCCAGGTGCTCACCCTCGACCTGCTGGCCAAGGGCTTCCGCTACGCCGAGGTGCCGATCACCTACCGGTTCCGGGAGCACGGCCAGTCGTTCGTGAAGCTCCTCCCCTACCTGCGCCGGGTGGTGCCGGCGGTGTGGCGGGAGCTGCGGTCGCCGGCCCCCGAGCTCGATCTGCGCAGCATCGACCTTCAGTCCCCATACCAACCACCCCGCCGCCGCCCCAAGCAGCGTCAAGGGCGGCTGCGCCGCATTGAGCCTCAATCCTCGACGACGAACGAGCGGAAGCCGTCCCGGGCGGCGGTCCACGTCGCCGTGTCGAAGGTGCCGTCGGCGTCGCGCAGCGCGTCGGCAGCCGCCCAGCCCATCGCCAAGGCGTGATGGGTGTTGTCGGGGGTGAACAGCCCCTGGCGCCCGAAGGTGACCAGGCCGGGGATCGTGCCCGCCCAGCGCTCCAGGGCGGCGAGGTCGTCGGCGAAGCCGGGCCGGTACAGGGGATAGACCCGGGGTAGCCGGCGGCTCTCGACGGCGACGGGGCTGGGCCGGGGCAGTCCCGCCGCCGCGAGCTCGTCGGCGAGTCGCTGGGCCAGGTCGGCGTCGGACGCCTGCCACACGGCGTCGCCCTCGTCGCAGGCGATCTCGGCGCACAGCACGGTGGTGTCGCCCGGGTCGTCGGGGTTGTCGCGGTAGTTGCGGGGCTCCGACACCCGGCTGGCGAGCACGTCGGGCCCGGGGAAGTAGTGGGCGTCGAACGCCGTCCACGGCGGCCGGTCGAGCACCAGGTAGAGCAGCACCATGGCCCGATGCCGTAGGCCGGGGACCTCCGGGGGCGCCGGCTCGGTCAGGCGGGCGAGCACCGGCAGCGGTGCCGTCGACCAGACGTGGGCGGCGTCGATCGTGCGGCCGTCGTCGAGCTCGACCCGCAGCTCGCTCCCCGCCTTCAGCGCCCGCAGGCCGGTGCCGAGCCGGATGTCGACGCCCGCCGCGACCGCGGCGTCGGCCAGCGCCTCGGCGATCGCGCCGAACCCCCGCCGGGGGTAGAGGAACGTGCGGCCCTCGGGCCGGGCGCCGCGCACCAGGCGACGGGCGATCGCCAGCGGCGACGAGGCGCTCACCCGGCGCCGGGCCAGCTCCCCCGCCAGCTCCGATGCGTCGACGCCCCACAGCTTGCGGGCGTACGGCCCGTAGAAGGTGTCGAGCACGGCAGGGCCGAGGCCGGCCCGGATCACCTCGGCGAACGTGTCGGCCCGGGGGCGGCGCAGCGGCCCGGTCGCGGCGTCGAGCGCCGCCCGCGCTGCGAACCGGGGCGGCGTGCGGCGCAGCAGGTCACCGGTCTGCAGCGGGAAGGCGACCCAGTGGTCGAGCAGCCGGATGCGGCCGTTGCGGGGGCGCACCTGCAGGTCGTCGCCCAGCAGCTCCCGCAGCGCCCCCAGGATCTCGGGCGGGGTCGACGGGTGCAGCCGGTGGCTGCCGTGGTCCACCCGCACGCCCGCCACCTCGAACGACCCGGCCATCCCCCCGACCACCGGAGCCCGCTCGACGACCGTCACCTCGTGCCCGGCGAGCGCGGCGCGCCACGCCGCCGCCAGGCCCGCCGGCCCCGCGCCGACGACGACGATCACGTCAGCCCGTGTCGACGGCGAACGCGACCGCAGGGGGGCCGACGTAGCGGACCGCCACCCGGTCGCCCCGGGCGAAGCGGGGAGCCGAGCCGGCCCGCACCCGCAACACGTCGCCACCGTCGGGCCGCACCAGGTACACGGTGTCGTGGCCGTAGTACTCCCGCAGCTCGACCGTGGCCCGCACCTGGCTCACGCCGGGCTGCGGCCGCAGCGGGTCGAGCCGCAGCTCCTCGGGCCGCAGCAGCACCTGCACCCGGTCCGTCTCGGCGGCACCGTCGAGCGGCACCCGGCCCAGCACCGTCGCCGCGCCGTCGCCCGTCACCGCGCCGTCGACCAGGTTGGCGTCGCCCACGAACGTCGCCACCCAGGCGGCGACGGGACGGGCGTACAGCTCGGCCGGGCGGGCCTGCTGGACGATGCGACCGGCGCGCATCACCGCCACCTCGTCGCCCAGGACGAACGCCTCCTCCTGGTCGTGGGTCACGAACACCGTGGTGATGCCCAGCTCGGCGAGCAGCTGGTGGACCTCGCTGCGCACCCGCGTCCGCAGGGAGGTGTCGAGGTTGGAGAACGGCTCGTCGAGCAGCAGCACCTTGGGGCGGGGCGCCAGCGCCCGGGCCAGCGCCACCCGCTGCTGCTGGCCGCCCGACAGGGTCGACGGCAGGCGGTCGCCCAGCCCGGCCAGGCCGACCATGTCGAGCACGTCGTCGACCCGGCGGCCCTTGCGCTCGGCGCGGGGCAGGCCGTAGGCCACGTTCTGCGCCACGCTCAGGTGCGGGAACAGCGCCCAGTCCTGGAACACCATGCCGACCTGGCGGCGCTCCGGCGGCACGAAGTCCGACGGCCCCGACACGGTGCGGCCCGCCAGCGTCACCTCGCCGGCGGCGGGGCGCTCCAGGCCGGCGATGCTGCGCAGCAGGGTGGTCTTGCCGCAGCCACTGGGCCCCAGCAGTGCCACGACGGTACCCGGCTGCACGGTGAGGTCGACCTCGTGGAGCACCTCGGTGGTGCCGAAGCTCTTGCGCAGCGCCCGCACCGCGATCGCGGGGATCGGCGCGGGATCGGGGACGTTCACGACCTCGGGCGCCGCCGGCACGACGGCGTCGGCCTCGGCGTGTGGGGCGCTGGAGCGCTCGGTCGTGCCCGCTCTGTTCATGTCGCTTTACAAGTTAGCTGGGGCACTCCAAACACGCACGACCGCCTTGACCCCGGACCGGGGTACGGGTCGTACGTTCCCGGCATGACCGCAGTGACCGACCTGACCGCGACGGCGTTCGACGAGACGGTGCTGGGCTCCCCGGTGCCCGTGCTGGTGGACTTCTGGGCGGAGTGGTGCCCACCGTGCCACGCCCTTGCCCCGATCCTCGACGAGATCGCCGCCGAGCACGCCGACCGCCTCCGCATCTACAAGCTCGACGTCGACCAGCAGCCGGAGGTCGCCCTGCGCTACGACGTGATGAGCTTCCCCACCCTGCTGGTGTTCGTCGACGGCCAACCGGTGCAGCGCCTGATCGGCGCCCGCGGCAAGCACCACCTCCTGGCCGAGCTGGCCGAAGTGCTCGACGCCTGAGCCGTCAGCCGGCGGCGACGCGGAGGGCGACGCAGTCGGCGGCGTCGCCGTGGCTGCACAGGTCGGCGAGCTGCTGCAGCCGGCAGCGGGTGCGGGCCAGCTCGGCCAGCCGCTCGTCGACCACGGCGATCTTCGCCTCGGCTGCGTCTCGCACCGCCTCGGTGGTGCGAGACGCGTCGCCCAGCACCTCGGCGATCTCGCTCAGCGTGAAGCCGAGCTGCTTGCCCCGGGCGATGAACTGGAGGCGCCACAGGTCGTCGGCCGAGTACTGCCGATAGCCCGACGGCGAGCGGGGCGGCGGTTCGATCAAGCCGCGCCGCTCGTAGTAGCGCACGGTCTCGACGTGCACGCCGGCCGCCTCGGCCAGCCTTCCGATCGTGAGCGCGCCCATGCCCCCACGCTACGGGCCGTACCCCGGTACAGGGTCAAGAAAGGCCTGCGCCACATGCCGTTCTCGGGAGGGACACGACCGGGAAACCTCGTGCTGTCACGTTCCCTCCTGACCTCGTTCAGCGGTTGGCGGCCACGGAAGGAGACAGGTACGGGCATGATCCCCGAGCGGTTCCGAGGTGTCTGGCAGCGGGTCTCGCTGTCCGTCGACGGTGGTCCCTGGTGCGAGCCGGCGCAGGTCATCTGGGTGCAGACCGGGACGGTGTTCGGTGACATCCGGCTGCCGTTCCCCGGCCGGACCGACGAGCACCCCGCCATGTCGTTCGCCGGAACCCTCGAGTGGCGCGACCCGCACCTCTCCTGGAACCACAAGCTGGACCTCTACGGCGACCCCGACAGCGACGACGGCGGCGACACCGCCGAGGTGTCGTGGCATGGCGGCGAACTGGTGTGCCAGGGCTACTTCCCCCGGGCGAGCCGCACGGTGCCGTACACCGAGGTGTGGCGCCGCCTCTCGGGGTCGAAGGGGACGTGCCTGTCGCTGGTGCGGGCCGACGGGCACGGCGTGCTGGCCCAGGTGGGCGACCACGCCATCACGATTGTCGACGACCGCCACCGCGGCGGCCCCTACCGGGCCTGCTACCGCTCCCGCAGCGACACGGGGTGGGCGGTGTCGCTGACGCTCGGCGACGGCAGCGAGTCGCTCCCGCCCCCACCCCACGAGGCCGCCGTCAGCGACGCCATGGTGCTCGACGGCCGCCGCTGGCACGTGCTGGAGCAGGTCCCGGCGCGCCCGCTGGCCGCCACCGCGTAGCCCGGGCCGTGCCGGCTTCAGCTGCCGGAGTAGATCTGCTCGAAGTCGATGTCGAGGGCGTCCGGGTTGGTCGCCTCGAGGACGAGCACCCCCGCCACCCCGACCGACGCGACCACCACCAGCACCGCGCACCACCACGCCAGCCGCCCGAAGAAGCCCCGCCGACGACGTCGGGGCGCGGCCATCGCCGGGTAGCCGCCGCTGCTGGAGCGCACCCGCGCCGGGGTGGCCGGCGTCGGCGCGACCATCGGTGCCGGCACGTGCACCCGCCGGGTCTCGCCTCGGGCAGGAGCTGCGGGCGCGACCGGCTGCGCCACCTCGGTGGCGTCGGCGAACACCGAGGCCGACGGTGCGAGCATCGGCTCCTCGACGGGAGGCGGCGGGGGGAGCACGGGAGCCGGCGTCCCGTGCGGCGGTGACGGTCGGGCCAGCGGCGAGTCCTCGGTGACGTCGTCGTCGGGCAGTGGCACGGGCGCGGGCGCGGGGACGGGCGCCTCGACCACCGGGATCACGATCTGGCTGGTGAGCACCGGGTCGGCGGAGCTGCCCTCGGCCGCCAGGATCGCCGCCCCCAGCGACACCGCGTACTTGGGATGGGCGTCGACCGCCACCGGCCGGCCCAGCTCCGACGCCACCAGCTGGGCCACCAGCGGGATGCGCGACGAGCCGCCCACCAGCAGCACCTGGTCGATGTCGGCCACGTCGACCTTGGCCGACCGCAGCGCCCGGCGCAGCGCCTCGATCGAGTCGCGCAGCGGCAGCCGGATCATCTGCTCGAACTCGGCCCGGGTGAGACGCACGTCGGCCTGCACGTCGGGCGGCAGCAGCACCGGGATCGACACCGCCGAGTCGGACGACAGGGCCTCCTTGGCGTCGACGCACTCGCGCCGCAGCCGGGCCACCGCGCCCAGGACCTTGGGGTCGTCGGGGTCGAGGTCCTCGAGGGCGCTGTCCGTGGACGTGACGACGTGGCGGAACACGGCCTCGTCGAAGTCGATGCCGCCGAGCCGCTCGATGCCCTCGGGCTCGCCCAGGATCTCCCAGCCCTTGTCGACCTTGCGCAGCAGCGCCACGTCGAACGTGCCGCCGCCCAGGTCGTAGACCGCCACCACCGAACCGGTGCCGATCCGCTCCTGCGAGGCGTAGTGGATCGCGGCGGCCTCGGGCTCGGTGACCATCGAGACGTCGTCGACGTCGGCCGCCTCGACGGCGCCGCCGAGCAGGTCGAGCTTGTAGGTGCCCCAGTTGGCGGGGTGCGACACGCTGATCGCCGCCGGCGGGCCGCCCTCCTGGCTGGTGACGGTGTCGACCACCCAGCGCACCATCCGGGCCATCAGCGCCTCGGCCGTGTGGGTGCCACCACCGATGACGATCGGCGTGGGGTCGCCGAGGCGGCGCTTGAACTCCCGGGCCAGGCCCTGCGGCTCCACCATCCCCCGCCGCTGCGCCGCCTCGCCCATCAGCAGGGCGCCGCCGTCGTCCGGGGCGAAGACCAGCGACGGCACCACGGGCGCGCGCAGCCCCAGGCTGGCGACCTCCACCCGCCCGTCGCGCCAGACCGCGGCGGCGGTGTAGGTGGTGCCGACGTCGATGCCGAGGTAGTAGGGCATCATGCCCGCCTTCCGGGTCCTTCCTGTTGCCGATCTCCGCCCACCGCCCATAGTGGCCCACGCCGGCACCTTTGCCGAGCGCGGCCGCCAGGGTTTCGCTAGACCGTCATGACATGAGCGATGCGACCACGATCGAGCCGGCCGACCTGCGGGTGATCGCCACGGGGCTGCGCTTCCCCGAAGGGCCCGTCGTCCTCGACGACGGGTCGGTGCTGGTCACCGAGATCGCCCGGGGCACCCTCAGCCGGGTGGGCACCGACGGCAGCGTCGACGTGGTGGCCGAGCTGGGCGGCGGCCCCAACGGTGCCGCGATCGGGCCCGACGGCGCCGTCTGGGTGGTCAACAACGGCGGCTGCTTCGACTACGTCGAGCGGATGGGCCTCCTGATCCCCGACAGCCCACCGCCGTCGACCTACCCCGGCCACGGCTGCGTCCAGCGGGTCGACCTCGACACCGGCAAGGTGGAGACCCTGTTCACCACCAGCTCGGGCCGCAAGCTGCGGGCGCCCAACGACCTGGTGTTCGACGCCACCGGTGGACTCTGGTTCACCGACCACGGCGTGCGCGAGTCCCGCAGCAGCGACCGCACCGGCGTCCACTACCTCCCGTTCGACGGCGAGCCCGCCGAGGTGATCTTCCCGCTCGACGCCCCCAACGGCATCGGCCTGTCCCCCGACGGCGATCGCCTCTACGTCGCCGAGACCCACACCGGGCGCCTCTGGGCCTGGGACGTGACCGGCCCGGGCGAGGTGACGGGCAGCAACCCGGTGGGCGCGGGCGGCGGCGCGACGCTGCTCGACCCCGGCGGCCACATGCTGTTCGACTCGTTGGCCGTCGACGGCGAGGGCTGGGTGTGCGTGGCCACCCTGGTGCACGGCGGCATCACCGCGGTGTCGCCCGACGGCACCCAGGTCGAGCGCATCCCGCTCCCCGACCCGCTCACCACCAACATCGCCTTCGGCGACGACGGCACCGCCTACGCCACCCTGTCGGGCACCGGCCAGCTGGTCGCCTTCGACTGGCATCGCCGTGCCGGACGTCTCACCTACCGGGCCTGATGAGTCCCACGCTTTCGCGCGAGACTGGGTAGATATGGCGGATCCGGGAGGGGTGCGGATCGGTGACGCCGAGCGCCAGCGTGTGGTCGACATGCTGCGGCGGCACACGAGCGACGGGCGTCTGACGCTCGACGAGTTCGCCGACCGGGCGGGCCAGGTGTACGCCGCCCAGACCCGGGCCGACCTCGAGGTGGTCCTCGCCGACCTGCCCGGCGACCTGGGCCCTCCCGTCCCCGCCACCGTCGGCACCACCACCCCGGCCACGTTCGGCTCGGGCCAGGACGCGGTGGCCGTCGCCACGCCCCGCCGGCGCCGGTTCGTGGGGATCATGAGCTCGGCGACGGCCCGCGGGCCGTGGCGGGCACCACCGGAGATCCGCGCCTTCGCCTTCTGGGGCTCGGTGTTCATCGACCTGACGAACGCCACGATCGAGTCGCCCGTGGTCGACATCCGGGCCACCGCTCTGATGGGCGGCGTCACCATCCGGCTGCCCGAGGGCATCCCCGTCGACGTCGGCGGCTTCGTGGTGATGGGCGGCACCACCAACCTGGTGCGCAACGTGCCGCCGATCCCGGGCGCGCCGCTGATCCGGGTGCACGCGACCGGCATGTGGGGCGGTGTCACCATCCGCAACCCGCGCAAGAAGGGCCGCCTCCGCGAGGCGTTGCGGGACCACCGCCGCGACCGCCACGAGCGTCGGGCCGACGTGCACGGCTACGCGGCCGACGCGGTCACCGATGCCCACGAGCGGGCGGCCGATGCGCTCGACCTGGCCAGGGCAAAGATCGAGCGGGCGCTCGGTGGCCCCACCGTGTCGGACCAGATCCCCGAGATGCCGAGCCGCGAGGCGGAACCCGCCCCGGCGCCGGTCGGCCGGAACGGCGACGCCGCCTCGCCCACCGACGCCGCCACCAGGGCCGACGACGGCGAGAGCCGCATCCCTCCGGGCACGCTGACGATCCTGGTGTCCGACATCTGCGGCTCCACCAAGCTGGCCGAGGAGCTGGGCGACCAGAGCTGGCTCGCGGTGCTGCAGGCGCACAACGTCATCGTCCGCCGCCACGTCGCGGCGCACGGCGGCACCGAGGTGAAGGCCCAGGGCGACGGCTTCCTGGTCGTCTTCCCCAGCGCCCGGGCCGCGGTGCTCGCCGCCATCGCCATCCAGAGCTCCATGGGCGACTACCGCAAGGACCACCCCGACGTGCCGGTGACGCTGCGGCTGGGCCTCCACACCGGCGAGGTGGTCGCCACCGAGGACGACATCTTCGGGCAGAACGTGGTGGTCGCCACCCGCATCGCCGACGTGGCCCAGCCGGGCGAGATCGTGGTGTCGGGCCTCACCCGCGACCTCACCGCCTCCGCCAGTGACCTGGGCTTCGAAGGCGGTGAGGACGTGTCCCTCAAGGGCATCTCCCAGCCCTGGCGGGTCCATCGGGTGCTGCTCTAGCTTTAATCGGCCGTCGTCGTCACCAGCTCGACCTCGGCGTCGCCGCCCTCGACCTTGGTCTCGTGGATCACGCCGACGCCGGGGGCGTAGGTCTTCTCCTCGACGACCTCGGGATCGAGCGGGTTCCAGTCGCGGGTGACCACGAGGTCCTCGTACGTCCCCGCAGGAACGGTCTGCGGACCGGCACCGACCTCGATGATCTCGCCCAGGTCCTCGGCCTCGCCGGCGTAGTACTCCTGGCGGTAGGCGTGCCCGACCGTCGGGTCGGCCGGCATCACGATGCCGGCGTAGGCGCCGTCGACACCCGCCTCCCAGGAGCCCTCGGTGCTCACGACCTCGCCGTCCTCGTAGTCGGAGGACGACTCGCCCAGGTACCAGACGTTGCCCTCGAGGTCCTGGGCGTACCAGTCGTAGGTGTCCTCGATGAGGTTGCCGTCGGCGTCGGACACCGTGTCGCGCACGACCACGGCCGAGATGCCGAGGATCTCCCTGCGCTCGTCGGTCACGACCACGTCGTCGACCTCCTTCTCGCCGGCGTCGAGGCCCTCGTAGTGCCAGGTCGTGCCCGGCAGCAGCGGCATGTAGGGGTTGTCGACGCCGTCGACGAAGTCGGCCGGGTCGAGCTCGGGGGCGTAGTCGCCGCCGTCGCCGGGGTCGATCACCGGCACCGCGTCGGCCGGGGCGGTGGTCTCCGGCGTCGGCGTGGACGTCGAGCTGTCGTCGTCGCCGCAGGCCGCCCCCAACAGGGCAACGAGCACGACGAGCGACGTGGTCTTCGGGGTGTGCATCATGCTGACACCCTCCGGCACGGTGGCTGAACGACCGCTGAGCGTTCAGCGCCGGTTCAGCCGAAACGCCCCATCATGGCGCCGATGCGCCAGGATGACATCGGATGAAGGTGCTGCTCGTCGAGGACGACAAGAAGATCGCCACCGCGGTCAAGCGCGGGCTCGAGGCCGAGGGCTTCAGCGTCGAGGTCGCCTTCGACGGCACCGACGGCCTGTGGCTCGCCACCGAGGGCAGCTACGACGCCATCGTCCTCGACCTGATGCTGCCCGGGCGCAACGGCTTCCAGGTGTGCTCGGCGCTGCGGGAGGCCGGCAACTGGGCGCCGATCCTGGTGCTGACCGCCAAGGAGGGCGATCTCGACGAGACGGAGGCGCTCGACACCGGTGCCGACGACTACCTCACCAAGCCCTTCTCGTTCCCGGTGCTGGTGGCCAGGCTGCGGGCTCTGCTGCGACGGACCGGCGGCCGGCCACCGGCGCCGCTCGAGGTCGGCGACCTGCGCGTCGACCCGGTCGAGCACCGCGCCTGGCGGGGCGACACGTCGATCCCGCTGACCGCCCGCGAGTTCGCCGTCCTCCAGTTCCTCATGCGGCGGGCCGGCCAGGCCGTCTCCAAGACCGAGATCCTCGACGGCGTGTGGGACTTCGACTTCGAGGGCGACCCCAACATCGTCGAGGTGTACATCCGCCGCCTCCGCAACAAGATCGACGAGCCCTTCGGCCGTCACAGCATCGAGACCCTGCGGCGGGTCGGCTACCGCCTCGACCCCCAGGGGGGTTGAACCGCCCGGTGGAGTGGCTGCGCGCCCAGTGGCGCTCCCACGTGGGCACGGTGCGCTTCCGGCTCACGGCGCTGGCCGCCGTGGTGGTGCTGGTGGTCCTCGCACTCACCGGCGTCGGCCTGGTGACCGCCCAGCGCGAGCTGCTGACCGACGGCGTCGACACGACGTTGCGGCAGCGGGCCGACGAGATCGAGGCGCTGCTGCGCTCCGACCACCCCGACGACGCCTTCGACCGCGTGTGGGGCGGCCGGGGCGACGAGGACAACGTCGTCCAGATGGTGGACGACGACGGCAAGGTGCTCAACCAGAGCGCCAACATCGCCACCCACGGCCGGCCCATCGCGGAGGACCCGGTCGGCTACGACGATGCCTTCCACACGGTCGACGACCTGCCCGTCGACGACGACGACTTCCGGCTGCTGTCCCGCATCGTGCCCGTCGACGGCCTGGACACCGACTGGGTGGTCGTCCACGTCGCCACCGACATCGACGAGGTCCGCGAGAGCGCCGAGGTCCTCGGCGCCCTGCTCCTGTGGGTGATCCCGATCGTGACCATCCTGCTGGCCGTGGTGGTGTGGTGGCTGACCGGGCGCACCCTGCGGCCGGTGGAGGCGATCCGTAGCGAGGTGGCGCTGATGGGCGGCAGCGACCTGGACACCCGGGTGCCGGTGCCGCCGACCGACGACGAGATCGCCCGCCTGGCCCGCACGATGAACGCCATGCTCGACCGGGTGGAGCAGGCGCAGCGCCGCCAGCAGCGCTTCGTGGCCGACGCCTCCCACGAGCTGCGCACCCCGCTCACCCGCATCCGTTCCGACCTGGAAGTCGACATCGCCCACCCCCAGAGGGCGGACCGGGCGGCCACCGAGCAGCGGGTGCTCGACGAGGCGCTGGCGATGCAGGGCCTCATCGACGACCTCCTGCACCTGGCCAAGGCCGACGCCGGGGCCAACCGTGCGGCGTTCGCCCCCGTCGACGTCGACGACCTGGTGCTGCGGGAGGCCCGCCGGCTGCGGGACCGGGGCCGGGTCGACGTCGACGTGCACGCGGTGTCGGCCGGCCAGACGGTGGGCGACGCCGGGCAGCTGGCCCGCCTGGTCCGCAACCTGGCCGACAACGCCGAGCGCCACGCCGACGGCACCGTGCGGTTCTCGCTCACCGAGGACGACGACCAGCTGGTGCTGGTGGTGGCCGACGACGGCCCGGGCATCCCGGCCGAGGACCGGGTCCGCATCTTCGAGCGCTTCACCCGCCTCGACGACGCCCGCACCCGCGACGCCGGCGGCGCCGGCCTGGGCCTCGCCATCGTCCAGGAGATCGTCAGCCGCCACCACGGCACGGTCGCCGCGGTCGACCCGACGACGAACGGCGACGGGACGGCGGACGGCGCCCGGTTCGAGGTCCACCTCCCCCGCACCCCCGGTGACGGCGCCGGATAGGTTCCCCGGGGATGGCCGACCTCACGATCCTCCACAACAAGAACTGCTCCACGTCCCGGCACGCCATGGACGAGATCGCCGCCGAGGGCGTCGACGCCGAGGTGGTCGAGTACCTCAAGACCCCGCTCGACCGGCCGGCGCTGGAGGACCTGATCGCCAAGCTGGAGGACCCGGTGGCCGACCTGGTCCGCAAGGACCCGTTCTTCAAGGGCCTGGGCCTCGACCCCGCCGACTACACGACCCCGGATGCCGTGATCGGGCTCCTGATCGAGCACCCGCGCCTGCTGCAGCGCCCGATCCTGGTGAAGGGCGACCGCGCCATCATCGGCCGCCCCAAGGACCGGGTCCCCGAGTTCCTGAAGTCCTAGTCGTGCTCGGCCGGGGTCAGCGGGCCGGCTCGTCGGGGTCGGGCGCGTTGACCTGGTCGAGCTGGTCGAGGCTGCGGCTGCCGGGCTCGCGGTAGCAGGAGTCGGCCACGGCCTCGCCGTCGGCGCTCAGGTACTGGATGTCGAGCGCCTCGTAGGTCTCGTCCGGGTCGTCGGGGTCCTCGGCGTTGGCGTAGCTCTCCAGCCGCTCCCGCAGCCGCGCCTGCATGCGGTCCGACGTCGTGCCGGGCGTGCCGGGCACCACCTCGACGTCGGCCTCGGCGATGCCGTACTGCTCCGCCAGCGTGGAGGTCACGTGGCCGACGAAGGCGTCGCTCTGGAACTCCTCCAGCTCCTCGGTGGGGCATTCGGCGGCCGCCGCGGTCCACTCGGCGGCGCGGGCCACGAAGCTGGTGAACTCGCCGTGGAAGATGTTCGGCGTGTCGTCCTGCTTGAACGCGGCGTCGTTCTGCACCGAGTGCTCCAGCGTGGCGTTGCACACGAACAGGTCGCCCATCTCGAAGCGGATGGCCCGGGTGGGCTCGCCCTCCCCGGGGTCGACGGGCTCGAAGCTGGTGATCAGCCCGTCGGCGCAGTAGTCGACGCGCACCTTGAGGCTGGCGGGGACGTCGCGGTCGTCGGGGTCGGCCACGCTGGACGTGCCGTTGGTCGACTGGAAGTCGCCGCTGATCACGTTGCCCGGCGTGTCCCAGTTCTGCTTGGCCTTCACCGACACGGTCGCCTCGCCGTCGCCGATGTCGACGAGGAAGTTCTCGGAGGCCGACTTGGCCTGCTGGCCCTTGTACTCGACGGTGCCCCGCGGCGCGGGATCGCTCTCGCCACCGGCGAACCAGTCCGGCAGATCGATGAGGTTGGACTGGAGGAACAGCAGGACCACCACGACGCCACCGACGACGGCCAGCAGGGCCACCAGCCGGCCACCACGCTCACGACGCCGGGGCAGTCGCATCGAGCCTGAGTCACGGTCGAACATGGGAGAAGGATTCCCCGCTCCCGCGGCGATCAGATGTAGATGTGCCCGTTATGACGGGGTTTTCGGGGCGTTTTCGCCCGGCGGAACGCTGTCGTACGCCTCGTGGTCGGGGGTGACCCGGAGCAGGCCGACGACCGAGCGGGCCACGCCGACGGCGCCGAGGCCGGCGAGCACGACGACGGCCGCCCAGAACAGCGAGCCGCCCTCGATCCAGCCGGCGCCGTGGAGCAGGCCGACGACGCCGAAGGCGAGGAAGAGGATCCCGCCGACCAGCGAGACCGGGTCGAGCTCATGTCGGGTCACGGTGCACCTCCACGATGCCGATGCCGACGTCGAGCACCAGCTCGAGCTCGGCGGGGTTCTCCAGGGGCTGTGCCGGGGTGCAGGGGTCGCCCGTCGTCGTGTCGAAGTACTCGACGGTCGTCGTTGTGGTCGATGTCGTCGGCTCGCCAGGCTGCTCGACCAGCGAGGAGATCGACGGGAGCGGCGGCTCCTCGTACGTCTCGTAGGACTGGCAGAGGTCGCGGGGTTCGCCGAGGGTCCGGTCGACCTCCTGCAGCAGGTAGGGCCCGCTGTCGCCCACCTGCCAGCCGTCGAACACGTCGACCGTGCCCATACCGACGTCGCCGCGGATGTCCAGGTGGACGTCCCGGGGCACGCGGAGGAACACCCGCCCGGCGGTGAGGCCGACGTAGATCCGCTGCCGCTCCCCCGCCGGGAAGTCGGCGGCCGTCAGGTCGACCGTGAGGTTGCCGTAGCCGTGCCGGAGCGCCGCCGGCAGGGGCTCGTCGGCGGCGACCACGCGTTGCACGTCGCCGTCGCCCTCGAACCGGGGGACGTCGGAGGCCGACAGCCCGATCCACAGCGGCAGCAGGACCACGCCGACGGGCAGCAGCACCCGCGCCCGGCCCCGCCAGGCCGCCACGCACAGCACGGCACCGAGGAGCAGCAGGCCCAGCGACACGGCCACGCCCGGCTGCACGGGCTCCCACCCCTGGTCCGCGGCAGCCAAGCCGCCGACCAGCAGCACCAGGGCCGAGATGCCGAACCACCCGAGGTACGCCTTCTGGCGTGGGGGCGACGGCACCGGCGGCGGCGGCGACCCCGACGATGGCGGGGGCGGCGCGTCGGAGCGGGGTGGCGGCGGCGGATCGGACCACGGCGGCCCGGGCGGCTCCGATCGTGTCCCGACCCTCCCGGTGACCAGGAGGAAGCCCAGGCCCAGCAGCACCACGCCGAAGGTGAGGCCACCGTCGCCGCCGGGCCCCAGCTCCGGCGCCAGCACGGCGGCGCCCAGACCGAGGGCGGCGACGCCCAGCGCCGGTGCCACGTCGTGGCCGCCCACGGCGGCGGACAGGAGCGACCGGTGCGTGCGCTGGTCGGGCAGCACCAGCCACGCCAGGGCGTACAGCACCACGGACGGCGGCATGTACAGGGCCACCGCCACCAGCGCCACCCGCACGACGAGCGGGTCGACGTCGAAGGCACGGGCGACGCCGCTCGCCACCCCGCCGAGGTAGCGGTCCGGGCCCCGCTCGAGCAGGCGGGCGGGCCGTCGGGGTGGCGGCGGCTCGTCCTCGGGTTCTGTCTCGTCGACCATGCCCGGCATCATCCGCCGACTGCGACAACCACGCCATCAGGGCACTTCCCTCAGGCGCGCCTCGGGGTTGACCCTGATGTCCGGGCTGCGGCGCTCTGCGACAATCCGGCGGATGGAACGACCGGCCCGCATCGACGGCGACGAACCGCTGGTGCTGGGCGTCGCCGCCACCGTGGCGCGGCGGTTCGACGTCGACGTGCTGCCGGTGCGGGCCGCCTTCGTCGTGCTGACGGTGGCCGGCGGCTGGGGCGCGGTGCTCTACGCCGCGCTGTGGCCGGCGCTGGTGTGGCGCCGCGAGCTGCCGGAGCGGCCCCGGCCGTCGCTGGCGGCCCTGCCCGCCCGCCGCTTCGGCGTGCTGGTCGCCACCGCCGGGGCGCTCCTGGTGCTGCGGTCGGAGGCCGCGGGGTTCCACGACCTCCTGGTGTGGCCGACCGCCGTCGTGGGCGCCCTGCTGGTGCTCGGGTGGCGGGAGCTGAACCTCGACGCGCCCGCCGGCGGGGCGCTCACGCCGGACGAGGCCCGCAGCCACGCCGCCCGGTCGGCCGGTGGCCTGCTGCTGGTGCTGGGCGGGTTCGCCTACCTCGGCGCCGCCGACCTGCCGATGGCGGTGCTGCGTGACGGGCTGGTGGCGGTCGCCGTGGTGGCGGCCGGGGTGCTGCTGGCGTTCGCCCCCTGGGTGGTGCAGCTCACCCGCCGGCTCGCCGAGGAACGGCGGGAGCGCATCCGGGCCGACGAGCGGGCCGAGGTGGCGACCCACCTGCACGACTCGGTGCTGCAGACGCTCACCCTCCTGCAGAAGCGCTCCGACGACCCCCAGCTGATGGCGGCGCTGGCCCGCCACCAGGAGCGGGAGCTGCGCCGCTGGCTCTACAGCGCCCCCGACCCCCACGACGGCCGGGGCTTCCGGGAGGCCATCGAGGCGATGGTCGCCGAGGTGGAGGACCAGCACCTGGTCCACGTCGACAACGTCACCGTGGGCGACGGGCCCGTCGAGCCGACGTTGCAGACCGTCATCTACGCGGCCCGGGAGGCACTGGTGAACGCCGCCAAGTTCAGCGGCGAGCGCACGCTGTCGCTCTACGCCGAGCTGCGGCCCGGCTACGTCGAGCTGTACGTGCGCGACCGGGGGCACGGGTTCCGCCTGGAGGACGTGGCCCCGGACCGCAAGGGCATCAGCGACTCGATCGTCGCCCGCCTCGACCGCGCCGGCGGCAGCGCGCAGGTCCGCACCGCCCCGGGCGCCGGCACCGAGGTCCGCCTGCGCGTGGAGCTGACGGCGTGAGCGCAGGCCCGAGGCCCCGGGTGGTGGTGGTCGACGACCACCGGCTGTTCCGGGCCGGGGTGATCGCCGAGCTGGGCGACGCGGTGGAGGTGGTGGGCGAGGCCGAGGACGTGCCGTCGGCCGTGGCGGCCATCGAGGCGACCCTGCCCGACGTGGTGCTGCTCGACGTCCACCTACCCGGCAGCAGCGGCCGGGAGGTGATCGACGCCCTGCGCGACCGTGGCCTGCCGGTGCGCTTCCTGGGGCTCTCGGTGTCCGACGCCCCCGAGGACGTCATCGACCTGGTGCGGGCCGGCGCCCGCGGGTACGTCACCAAGCACATCGACGGCGGCGAGCTGGCCGAGGCGATCCGGCGGGTGGCCGACGGCGACGCCGTGTTCTCGCCCCACCTCGCGGGATTCGTGCTCGACGCCTTCACCGGGACGCCGAGCGAGCCGGTCGCCTCCGAGCTCGACCAGCTCACACCCCGCGAGCAGCAGGTCATGCAGCACCTGGCCCGGGGCTACGCCTACAAGGAGATCGCCCACGAGCTGGCGATCTCGCTGAAGACGGTCGAGTCGCACGCCTCGGCGGTGCTCCGCAAGCTGCAGCTCTCCAGCCGCCACCAGCTCACCCGCTGGGCGGCGCAGCGCAAGCTCCTGTGACGTTTGCCGCACGGGGGCGGACGGGTACGCGAGGTGGCACCCCTGCCTCCGATCTGCGTGGGAACGCGTACCGATCTGCGGGAGCCCTGGCGGGCGCCGAGATGAGCAGAAAGGGAACACCCAGATGAGCGAAGGCCAGAGCATCTTCGACAAGGCCAAAGACATGGCGGGCGAGCTCAAGGACAAGGCGGGCGACCTGGTCGGGAAGCACGAGGACAAGGTCGACGGTGCCATCGACACCGGTGGCGATGCGGTCGACAAGGTGACCGGCCACAAGTTCGAGGACAAGGTCGACTCGGCCCAGGACTCCGCGAAGAACGCGGTCGAGAACATGTCCGACGAAGACGAAGATCCCACCCTGGACCTACCGCAGTAGCAGTCGTCCTCAGCGAACGACAGCGCTCGCGTCCGGCCTCGACGGCCTCGCTCGTGATCGCTGCCAGACCTCGATCCACCCACGGTCTCCTCGCCGACACCGACGGGTGGATCGAGGCGCGTTCGGGCACCCTTCACCGAAATTGCGTTCGAAAACCCGCCTGGAGCGGGCCGACGAACGCAATTTCCGGCGAGTGACGGCCTAGGTGAGCCCGATGGCGTGCTTGGCGGCCGCCAGGGTCGAGGCCGCCAGGGCGCGGGCCTTGTCGGCGCCCTCCTGGTAGCGCTTCTCGACGTAGCCGGGGTCGGCCTCCAGCTCGGCGTAGCGGGTGCGGATGGGGTCGAGCAGGGCGTTGACCGCCTCGACCGTGTCGCCCTTCAGCGGGCCGTACTGCGTGTAGCGCTCGGCGAGCTCCTCGGGCGGCCTCGCGTCGGTGCAGGCCGACAGCATCGACAGCAGGTTCGACACTCCCGGCTTGGCGGCGACGTCGTAGCGCACCTCGTTGTCGGTGTCGGTGACCGCCCGCATCACCTTGCGCTTCACCGTGGCGGCGTCGTCGAGCAGGTAGATCGTGCCCTGGGGCGAGTCCGACGACTTGCCCATCTTCCCCGCGGGGTTCTGCAGGTCCATCAGCCGGGCGCCGATCGGGGGCACCACGGCCTCGGGCACGGTGAACGTGTCGCCGTAGTTGTGGTTGAAGCGCTGGGCCAGGGTGCGGCTGAGCTCCAGGTGCTGGCGCTGGTCGTCGCCCACCGGGACGTGGGTGGTCCGGTACAGCAGGATGTCGGCCGCCATGAGCGCCGGGTAGGTCAGCAGGCCCACCCGCACCGACGTGCGGCCCTCCGACTTGTCCTTGAACTGCACCATCCGCTGCATCTCCCCGAACGACGCGGTGCACTCCATCAGCCAGCTCAGCTCGGTGTGCTCGGGCACGTGGCTCTGCACGAACAGGGTGCACACGGCGGGGTCGAGGCCGACGGCGAGCAGCACGGCGCACAGCTCGCGGGTCTGGTCCCGCAGCTCGGCCGGGTCGTGCTCGACGGTGAGGGCGTGCAGGTCGACCACGCAGTACAGCGCGTCGGCGTTGTGCTGCTCACGGGCCCAGTGCTTCAGCGCCCCCAGGTAGTTGCCCAGGTGCACGTGGCCGGTGGGCTTGATGCCGGAGAAGATGCGAGGCCTCGGGGTGTCGCTCATGGAGCCCCCATCGTGCCCGATCCGGCCGTGGTCGCAGGACGATTTCTGCTGACGGCGATGTCGCTACCTACTGTGTCGCCATGCGCTCGCCCAAGGACTTCTTCCGCCCGTTGGCCGTCGGTGCGCCCGCCCCCCTCCGGGAGATCCCCTTCGGCCCGTCGAGGATGATCCACTTCTTCGACCCGAGCAACGAGAAGCTCGCCGCCCGGGTCCCGCAGATGGCCGAGAAGGTCGACATCCTGCTCGGGAACCTCGAGGACGCCATCCCGGCGGACAACAAGGAGGCCGCCCGCGAGGGCCTGGTCCGCGTCGGCCAGGAGAACGACTTCGGCGACACCCAGTTCTGGACCCGGGTGAACTCGCTCGACTCGCCCTGGGGCCTCGACGACCTGCTTCGGCTCGTGCCGGCGATCGGCGACAAGCTCGACGTCGTCATGATCCCCAAGGTCGAGGGCGCCGAGGACATCCACTACGTCGACCGCCTCGTCGCCCAGCTGGAGGCCAAGGCGGGCCTGGAGCGGCCGATCCTGCTGCACGCCCTGCTGGAGACCGCCCGGGGCGTGGCCAACGTCGAGGAGATCTGCGCGGCCAGCCCCCGCATGCAGGGCCTGTCGCTGGGGCCGGCCGACCTGGCCGCCAGCCGCCGCATGAAGACCACCCGGGTCGGCGGCGGCCACCCCGGCTACCTGGTGCGGGAGGACCCGACCGGCAACGACGAGGCCGCCGTCGAGGCGCCCCGGGCCGTCTTCCAGCAGGACCTCTGGCACTACACGATCGCCCGCATGGTCGACGCCTGCGCCGCCAACGGCATCCTCCCGTTCTACGGGCCCTTCGGCGACATCAAGGACGTCGTCGCCTGCGAGGACCAGTTCCGCAACGCCTTCCTGCTCGGCTGCGTCGGGGCGTGGAGCCTGCACCCGGTGCAGATCGACATCGCCCGCCGGGTGTTCTCGCCGCCGCCCGAGGAGGTGCGCCACGCCCGCCGGGTGATCGCCGCCATGGGCGACGGCACCGGGGCGATCATGCTCGACGGGAAGATGGAGGACGACGCCTCCGTGAAGCAGTGCAAGGTGATGGTCGAGCTGGCCGACGCCCTCGCCACCAAGGATCCCGAGCTGGCCGCCGCCTACAAGGCGATCGAGGAGGACTGAGCGCGATGGGTGGGTACGACGACGACAGCCTCCGGCCCCGACGGTCGGTGCTCTACATGCCGGGCGCCAACGAGCGGGCGCTCGAGAAGGCCGCCGGGTTGCCGGCCGACGCCCTGATCCTCGACCTGGAGGACGCCGTCGCCCCCGACGCCAAGGCCGAGGCCCGCGACCGGGTGTGCGAGGCGGCCACGTCGGGCCGCTACGGCCACCGCGAGGTCACGATCCGGGCCAACGGCATCGGCACGCCGTGGCACGACGACGACCTGCGGGCCATCGCGTCGGCAGGGCCGGCCGCCGTGGTGGTGCCCAAGGTCGACTCGGCCGACGCCGTCCACGCCATCGAGAAGGCCCTGGAGGCCGGGGGCGCCCCGGACCACACCCGCATCTGGGCGATGCTGGAGACGCCCGTCGCCATGCTGCACGCCGAGGCGGTCGCCGCGGCCTCCGAGCGGGTGTCGGTGCTGGTGATGGGCACCAACGACCTCGCCAAGGAGCTGCAGGCGGCGCACGTCCCCGGACGGGGGCCGCTGCTGACGGGCCTCGGGCTGTGCCTCCTGGCCGCCCGCGCCACCGGCAAGGTGATCCTCGACGGCGTCTACAACGACATCAAGGACCCCGAGGGGTTCGAGGCCGAGTGCGTCCAGGGCCGCGACCTGGGCTTCGACGGCAAGACGCTGATCCACCCGTCGCAGGTCGAGCCGTGCAACCGGGTGTTCGCCCCCGCGCCCGACGACGTCGAGCGGTCGCAGCGCATCATCGACGCCTTCGAGACCGCCACCGCCGAGGGCCGCGGCGTCGTCACCGTCGACGGCCGCATGGTCGAGAACATGCACGTCGACCAGGCCCGCCGCACCCTGGCGCTCGCCGCCGCCATCGCGGAGCTGTCGCCGGGCTAGCTCCGGGGCGGGTCGGCGGCGAGGCCGTCGAGGGCGACACGGGCGAGCGGCAGGTCGACGCCGAGCTCGTGGCCCACCTTCAGCACCAGCAGCAGGTCCTGGGTCCCCACGTCGCGCCCGTGGGCGGTCGTGTCGTGCCAGGACGTGATCGCGTCGCTGTGGCGGACCACCCGGACCAGGTCGTCCAGCGAGATCCCGGCTGCCGCCGCCAGCCGCTGGGCCTCGACCACCGCCGCCCGCGACACGTGGTGGACGAGGTCGCCGGCCAGCTTGGCCCGGGTGCCCGACCCCACCGGCCCGGTGTGGACGAACAGCTCCGCCCACATCCCGAACGGTCCCCGGCAGCGCTCGACGGCCTCGTCGTCGCCGCCGACCATCACCGCCAGCCGCCCTTCACGAGCACCGACGGATCCACCGCTCACCGGGGCGTCGACCACGGCGACCCCGCGGGGCCCGCACAGCTCCGCCAGCCGCTCGGCGGTGGTGGGGTGGATCGTGGAGTGCAGGCCGATGACCAGACCTTCCCGGCGGGCGGCGAGGATCCCGTCGGGCCCGAGCACGACCTCCTTCACCTGCTCGTCGTCGAGCACCATCACGGAGACGACGTCGGCGAGCCCGGCCACGTCGGCGGGCGTCCGGGCCACCTGGGCGCCGCGGTCGGCGAGGATGTCGCGGGCCTCGGCCCGGGCGTCGCACACCACCAGCCCGCCCGGCCACGACACGAGGTGGCTCGCCATCGGCGAGCCCATCTGCCCCAACCCGACGAACCCCACCACGTCCGTGGTCCCCATCCGACGTGCCTCCCAGCGGTCTCGTTCAGGATTGCCTGTAGCCGGGCGGCGGGCGCCATTCGGGCCGGTCACGCAGGGGTGCCTCGGGTTCGACCTCCACCAGGGTGAGGTGCGTCCCCCGCGGCGCCGACACCACCGCCAGCACCGCACCGGCCACGCCCTCCGGCGACAGGTAGCCACCGTGGCGCAGCAGGCCGTGGCGCTTCCACTCCTTCAGCACGACCTCGATGGTCTCCTCCGACCAGGTCCAGCCCTGCTCGCTGGCGGTCGGCCCGGGCCGGACGATCGACGCCCGCACGCCGGTGCCCTCCAGCTCCAGCTGCAGCGCCCGGGCCAGGCCCTCGAGGCCCCACTTCGAGGTGACGTACGACGCCATCCGGGGCCGGGGGACGCGGGTCACGTCGGAGGTCACGAACACCACGTCGCCCCGCTGCCGCTCGATCATCTTCGGCACCACCAGCGACACCAGCCGCTGGGCGGCCAGCAGGTTCACCGACAGCTGGGCGGCGAAGTCGTCGGGCGCGGTCTCGGCGGCGTTGCTGGCGAGCACGTCGCCGGCGTTCGACACCAGGACGTCGATCGGACCGAACGCCGCGGCCCGGGTGACGAACGCGGCGACGGAGTCGGCGTCGCCCACGTCGAGCCGCACGGCGAGGGCGCTGCCCCCGGCCTCCCGGATCTCCTCGGCCACCTGCTCGCACCGCTCGAGCCGTCTCGCCCCGAGCACCACAGGGTGCCCCGCTCCTGCGAGCGCCCGGGCCGTCGCCTCCCCGATCCCCGACGACGCCCCGGTCACCACCGCGTGCCGTCGACTCATCGCTGCCGGACAGTACTGCCCCGCCGCCCAGGTCGCCCGAGTCGCCCGAGCCACGGCGCCGGTAGCCTCGCAGCCGCAACCGACCGGACGAGACACGGGGGGCGACCTTGGGAGCGACGACCAACCACAGGTCGGTCGAGGCATGACGGCGACCGAGGAGCCCGGCGACGAGCTGGCGCCGGCGGGGATGCCGCTCGGCAGCGTCATGACGTGGCTCGCCGAGCAGGCGCCGGCGGCACCGATCGTCACCTGCGACGGGACGACCGTGACGCGGGCCGACATGGAGGCCTGGGCCAACCGGCTGGCGCGGGTGTACCAGCAGCACGGCGTGACGCAGGGCGACATGGTGACCATCGCCCTCGGCAACAGCGCCGACTTCGTGGCCGCCGCCCTGGCGACGTGGAAGCTCGGGGCCATCCCGCAGCCGGTGTCGTCGAAGCTGCCGCTGCGGGAGCGCCAGGCCATCGTCGAGCTGGCCGACAGCCGCATCGTGGTCGGCATCGAGCCGGGCGAGCACGGTGAGCACGGCGAGCGGGTCTGCATCCCGACCGGCTTCGTCCCCGACCCGGGCATCGACGCCACGCCGCTCGACGAGGTGGTCTCGCCGTCGTGGAAGGCCCCGACCTCCGGCGGCAGCACCGGACGCCCCAAGCTGATCGTGGCCGGCCAGCCCGGCCGCTTCGACCACCTGGCGCTCCAGCTGTTCGGCATCGCCGCCGGCAAGGGCCAGCTGGTGCCCGGGCCGCTCTACCACAACGCCCCGTTCCTGTTCGCGTCGCTCGGCGTGTTGGCCGGCCAGCACGTGGTCCTCCTGCCCCGCTTCGACGCCACCGCCGCGCTCGACGCGATCGAACGCCACCGGGTCGACATCGTGAACCTGGTGCCCACGATGATGAGCCGCATCCTCCGGACGATCGAGGCTGCCGAGCAGACCGGCGGCCGGACCTACGACCTCGGCTCGCTCCGCCGCGTGTGGCACATGGCCGCGCCCTGTCCCGAGTGGCTCAAGCGGGCGTGGATCGACCTGATCGGCCCCGAGAAGCTGTTCGAGCTGTACGGCGGCACCGAGGCACAGGCGGCGACGGTCATCGACGGCACCCAGTGGCTGGAGCACCCCGGGTCGGTGGGCAAGCCCGTGACCGGCGAGATGGTGGTCCTCGGCCCCGATGGCGAGGCGCTCCCCGCTGGCGAGGTCGGCGAGATCTACATGCGGACCAAGGGCGGCAGCTCCACCTACCGCTACATCGGCGCCGAAACCGAGCGCCGCGGCAGCTGGGAGTCGATCGGCGACATGGGCCGGATGGACGACGAGGGGTTCGTCTACCTCACCGACCGCCGCAAGGACCTGATCCTCTCCGGCGGAGCCAACGTGTACCCGGCCGAGGTGGAGGGTGCCCTGCTCGAGCATCCCGCGGTGGAGTCGTGCGCCGTGATCGGCCTGCCGGACGACGACCTGGGCCAGGTGGTGCACGCGGTGGTGCACCTGGTGGGCGATGCCGGCGAGGAGGAGCTGCGTGCGCACCTGGCCGAGCGGCTGGTGCGCTACAAGCAGCCGCGCTCATGGGAGCTCACCTCCGAACCCGTGCGGGACGACGCCGGGAAGGTGCGTCGCTCCGCCCTGGCCGGTGACCGAGCCGGCGGCCAGGTCACGACGGCCGACCCGGCAGGACACGGCTGACCCAGCCGCTGGCGAGACGCCGCAACCGGCGCGTGCGGTGGTCGCGCACCCCCGTGGCCAGCCGGCTGCGGGCGGCCGCGGCCATCATCTCCTGACGGCGCTCTTCGGCGAGGTAGTGCTCCATCGGGTGTTCCGTCATGCGGTTGATCATGAGGTCACGGTACGGAATGATGAGGACAGGAACGGTCCGCATCTCCTGGATAAATGACAGACGTGAAAGTTTCCTCGTCGGGGCGGCTGCTGGAGCTGCTGTCGCTGCTCCAGTCCCGACCCCGGTGGACCGCGGAGGAGCTCGCCGAGCGCCTCCGGGTCACCCCGCGCACCGTCCGCCGCGACGTCACCCGCCTGCGTGAGCTGGGCTATCCCGTCGAAGCCGACCCCGGTCCCCTCGGCGGCTACCAGCTCGGCTCGGGTGGCGAGCTGCCGCCCCTGCTGCTCACCGACGACGAGGCCGTCGCCGTCGCCACCGGCCTCCGGGCGGCCGCCACCGGCAACCTCGGCGGCTCCGAGGACGCAGCGGTCGCCGCGCTGGCCAAGCTCGAGCAGATGCTCCCCGCCCGCCTGCGCGAGCGGGTCCAGTCGCTGGCCGGCACCACCCTCCTCATCGGCAACGCCAACCGCGGCCCCAACCCCGGCGTCAGCCCCGACGTGCTGCTCACCCTGGCCCAGGGCTGCCGCCTCCCCGAGCGCCTGCGCTTCGGCTACACCGACCGCTCCGACAACGTCACCGCCCGCCGCGTCGAGCCCTTCCGGCTGGTGAGCACCAACCGCCGCTGGTACCTGGTCGCCTACGACCTCGACCGCCAGGCCTGGCGCACGTTCCGGGTCGACCGCCTGCGCGACCCGGAGCTCACCGGCCACCGCTTCGTCCGCAGCGAGGAGCCCGACGCGGCCGGCATGGTCACCGAGGGCATCGCGGTCGCGGGCTACGAGTGGCAGGCCGAGGTGCTGCTCCTGGTCGAGCCGGACGTCGCCGCCGAGTCGGTGAGCCCGTTGGCCGGGCAGCTCGAGCCCGCCGAGGGCGGCACCCTGCTGCGCACCGGCGCCGACGACCTCGACTGGATCGCCCGCTACCTGGCCTCGCTCCCGTTCGGCTTCGAGATCATCCACCCGCCGCAGCTCCGCAAGGAGGTCCGCAGCCTGGCCCGCCGCCTGCTCCGCGTCCCCTGAGGGGTGACGAACGCCGGGTACGGTGCCAGCCATGGGAGCCAAGTCCGCAGGCGTCATGGTGGAGGCCGCCGGCCGTGAGGTGAAGATCACCAGTCCCGACAAGGTGTTCTTCAGCGCCACCGGCGAGACCAAGCTCGACCTCGCCCACTACTACGTGGCCGTCGAGGAGCCGCTGATGCGGGCCATGGGCGGCCGGCCGGTGCTGATGCAGCGCTTCCCGAACGGCGCCGGCGGGCCGAACTTCTTCCAGAAGCGGGTGCCCCAGAACGCCCCCGACTGGCTGCAGACCACCCTCGTCCAGACGGTGAACGGCACGCCGTCGAACGCCATGGTCGCCGCCGACGTCGCCCACGTCCTGTGGGCCGTCAACCTCGGCTGCCTGGGCTTCCACGTGTGGCCCTTCACCGCCGCCGACGACGCGCACAACGACGAGCTGCGCCTCGACCTCGACCCCCAGCCCGGCGTCGGCTTCCCGGAGGCGGTCAGGGCGGCCCACGTGCTGAAGGAGCTGCTCGACGAGCTGGGCATCGAGTCGCACCCCAAGACCACCGGCAACCGGGGCCTGCACGTGTACGTCCGCCTGCAGCCCCGCTGGGACGCCTACCAGGTGCGCGCGGCCGCCGTCGCGGTCGCCCGCGAGCTGGAGCGCCGCCGCCCCGACCTGCTCACCGCCGCCTGGTGGAAGGAGGAGCGGGGCGCCCGCATCTTCGTCGACTACAACCAGAACGCCCCCCACAAGACGGTGTTCGGGGCGTGGTCGGTGCGGTCGAAGGCCAACGCCCAGGTGTCGACGCCGCTCGCCTGGGAGGAGCTCGACCTGGTCGACCCGAAGGAGCTGCGGCTCGGCACCGTCCCCGCCCGCGTCGCCGCCTCGGGCGACCCTTGGGAGACGATCGGCGAGAAGCCGCAGTCGATCGAGCCGCTGCTGGAGATGTCCGAGCGCGACATGGCCAACGGCCTGCAGGACGCCCCCTGGCCGCCGGTGTACCCGAAGATGCCCAACGAGCCCGACCGCGTCGCCCCCAGCCGGGCCCGCAAGGAAGACTGACCAGCCTTACGCCTTAAGTGTCATAGGGGCTCGGTAGCGTCGCCGACGATGACTGCTGCACGACCCATCACGTTCGGGGCGTTCGTGCCCCAAGGTTGGAAGACCGAGTTGATCGGCATCGACGGCGCCGAGGCCCAGTGGGCCAAGACCGTCGAGATCGCCAAGCTGGCCGAGGCCCTCGGCTACGACTCGATCTGGGTGTACGACCACTTCCACAACGTCCCCCGCCCGGTCCACGAGGCGGTGTTCGAGTGCTGGACCACGCTGGCCGCGCTCAGCCAGCAGACCACCAGGGTGCGGCTCGGCCAGATGGTCGGCTGCGCCACCTACCGGAACCCGGGCCTGCTGGCGAAGATCACGTCGAACATCGACGTGATCAGCGGCGGCCGGCTCGACTGGGGCATCGGCGCCGGCTGGTACGACCACGAGTACCAGGGCTACGGCTACGAGTTCATGCCCGCCAAGGACCGCATCCGGGTGCTGCGGGAGACGGTCGAGATCGTGAAGTCGATGTGGACCGAGGCCGACACCAGCTACGAGGGGCGGTTCTTCACGCTCGACGGCGCCCAGTGCGACCCGAAGCCCCTGCAGGACCCGCACCCGCCCATCCTCATCGGCGGCAGCGGCGAGCAGCTCACGCTCCGGGTGGTGGCCCGGCTGGCCGACCGGTCGAACTTCGGCGGCAACCCCGAGGAGTTCACCCACAAGGCCGAGGTGCTGCAGCGCCACTGCGACGACGTCGGTCGCGACTACGACGACATCGAGAAGACCTGGTCGCCCGAGGTGTTCGTCCGGGAGACCGAGGAGGAGCTGAGGGCGGTCGGCGGGTCGACGTTCGGCGAGCCGTTCGACACCTGGCAGGCCGGCAACCTGGTGGGCACGCCCGAGCAGGTGGTCGAGAAGATCGGCCGGTACGTCGACCTGGGCGCCACCAGCTTCATCCCCTGGCACCGCGACTACCCCGGCACCGAGACGCTGACCCTGTTCGCCGAGCAGGTCATCCCCGCCTTCCGGTAGACCAGGGCCCCGGTTGGGCGCTCCCGACCACGGGAAGCGTCACATCGCCCCTGACGATCGGAGCCTTCCAATGGTCCAACCCATTCCCGACAACTATCCCCGGGTCAGCCCTTACCTGCGGGTCGACGGTGGCGCCGCCGCCATCGACTTCTACACGTCGGTGTTCGGCTTCACCGAGCGAGGCCGCATGCCCGGCCCCGACGGCCGCCTCGGGCACGCCGAGCTGGAGCTGGGCGACTCACTGGTCATGCTGGCCGACGAGTTCCCCGAGATGGGCCAGGTCGGCCCGCAGAAGATCGGCGGCTCGCCGGTGACGATCAGCATCTACGTCGAGGACGTCGACGCCGTCGTGGCCAAGGCCGTCGATGCCGGCGCCACCGTCGTCGCGCCGGCCGAGGACCAGTTCTACGGCGACCGCCTGGGCGTCGTCCAGGACCCGTTCGGCCACAACTGGAGCGTCGCGTCGCACATCGAGGACGTGTCGCCCGAGGAGATGGAGCGGCGGGCCGCCGAGACGATGGGCGGCGGCTGACCAAAGGTTGGCGGGAATCGTCAGAACCTTGACATTGCCGCCAAGCGATTCGACGAGCACGATGGTGTGCGTGCGCACCGTCGTGTTCGTCGCCATGGACGAGTTCCAGCTGCTGGACCTGGCCGGCCCGCTCGACGTGGTGCGCGCCGCCACGCTGCTCGGCGCCGACCCGCCCTACGAGGCCGTCGTCGCCACGCCCGGCGGGCGGCCGGTGCGGGCCGAGAGCGGGCTGCTGGTGTCGGCCGACACGTCGGTGCACGCCCTCGCCGCCGGCGACCGGGCCGTCGACACGCTGGTCGTCGTCGGCGGGGTCGGCGCCCGGGGCCTGGTCCGCGACGAGGCGCTGCTCGACGACCTGCGGCTGATCGCCGGCCGCGCCCGTCGCACCACCGCCGTCTGCACGGGCGCCATCCTCCTCGCCGCCGCCGGCCTGCTCGACGGCTTCACCGCCACCACCCACTGGGCCTACTGCGACGAGCTGCGGCGGACGTCGGAGGCCGTCGACGTGCTGCCCGACCGCATCTACGTGCACGACCGCGACCGCTGGACGTCGGCGGGCGTCACCGCCGGCATCGACCTGTTCCTCGCCCTGGTGGAGGACGACAGCGGCGCCGAGATCGCCCACGCCATCGCCGGCTGGCTGGTGGTGTTCGTGCGGCGGCCCGGCGGGCAGGCCCAGTTCAGCGCCCAGCTCCGCACCCAGCCCGCCCGCACCCCTGCCATCGAGGGCGTCCAGCGCTGGCTGCCCGACCACCTGGCCGAGGACCTCAGCGTCGACACCCTGGCCGGGCGGGCGGGGATGAGCAGCCGCAGCTTCGCCCGCACGTTCGTCGCCGAGACCGGCACCACACCCGCCGCCTACGTGGAGGAGCTGCGGGTCGAGGCGGCCCGCCGGCTGCTGGAGGGCAGCGACCTCACGGTGGAGACCGTCGCCAAGGCCGTCGGCTTCCGCCGCGCCGAGACCCTCTACCGGGCGTTCCGTCGCCGGGTCGCCACCACCCCGGACCGCTACCGCCAGCACTTCGCGCGCTCGAGCGCGTGAGGGACCTCGCAACCAGGAAGGACACCGTGATGCAGATCGCGATCGGCCTCTACCCCGAGTTCACGGCGCTCGACGCCATCGGCCCCTACCAGGTCTTCACCAACCTCCCGGGCGCCGAGGTGGTGCTGTGCACGGCCGAGACCGGCCGCCTCGGCGACGACAACGGCCTGCTCCACCTCGACATCGAGCACAGCTTCGCCGACGTGCCCCGCCCCGACGTGCTGCTCGTGCCCGGGGGCACCATCACCCGCAAGCTGGCGGTGGACGGCAACCCGGTCGTCGAGTGGGTCCGGGCGGCGCACCCCCACACCACCTGGACGACCTCGGTGTGCACCGGGGCGCTGCTGCTGGGCGCCGCCGGTGTGTTGGAGGGGCTCGACGCCACCACCCACTGGTGCGCCTACGACCACCTGCGTCGCTTCGGCGCCAACCCCGTGGAGCAGCGGGTGGTGATCCAGGGCAAGGTCGTGACCGGAGCGGGCGTGTCCGCCGGCATCGACCTGGCGCTCACGCTGGTCGGCGAGATGGCCGGCCCGGAGGTGGCCCAGGCGATCCAGCTCGGCATCGAGTACGACCCCCAGCCCCCGTTCGACGCCGGCGCCCCGTCCAAGGCCCCCGCCCCGATCTACGACCTGGTCGCCGAGATCATGAGGGCAGAGGAAGCCGAGGTGATGGCCCGGTAGCAGCCGGTCCCCGCCGGGACGATCGACGTCGGTGCGACGCCGGGCGACCGCTTCGGTCACCGGGCGCCGCACCGACTGCTGCGGTCAGTCCGTCGGGCCCGAACCGGCGGCGGCGGGCGACTCCGGCTCGCAGGCGATCTCCTCGGGGGTGGTCGCCGCGTCGGCCGACACGGAGTCGGTGCCCTGGTCGGCAGCGACGACGTCATCCTGACCGTCGGCGACCGCCTCCTCGTCGGGGCACGCCTCGCCGGTGAGGATGTCGACGACGACCTCCCGCATGGCGGGTGCCCAGCCGACGGCGGCCGGCGGGTCCTCGGGCAGCTCCGGGGCGGGCGGGACCGTGGTGGTGGGGGTGGGCTCGTCGGGCACGGTCGTGGTGGTGTCCGGCTCGACCGGCACGGTGGTCGAGGTGGTCGTCGGCGGCACCATCGTGGTGGTCGTCGGGGCCGGAGCCGGGGCCGGAGCCGGGGCCGTCGGCGGCGTGGTCGGAGCCGGAGCCGGGGGCCGGGGCGACGACGGGGTGCGGGCCGGGGGCGGCACCGGCAGGTCGGGCAGCGGCTCGATCCTGCCCGTCTCGTACATCTGCGCCAGGCTCAGCACCACCCGCACGTACTCGTCGGCGTTGTTGTAACGCCGCACGGCCGACGCCCGGCCCATGGTGCTGTCGAGGTCGGCGCTGCCGGCGCACAGGTAGGCCCCGGCGCCCTGGGCGGCGTCGAAGATGTTGTTCGGGTCGGCGCGGCCGTCGTCGTTGGCGTCCTGGCCCACCGACCGCCACGTCGACGGGATGAACTGCATCGGGCCCACCGCCCGGTCGTAGGTGGTGTCGCCGTCGAGCTCGCCGCCGTCGGTGTCCCGGATGAGCGCAACGTTGGGCCGCCCGTCGAGCGGGATGCCCAGGATGGGCCTGGTGCCGTAGCCGTCCTCCCGGAGCTGGGCGCCGCCGAAGCGACCGTGGTTCGACTCGACCCGGCCGATGGCCGCCAGCAAGCTCCAGCGCAGGCCGCACTGCGGATCGCCGTCGGCCTGGACGTCGGCGCCGTCGTTGTAGGCCTCGATGGCCACCTCGGGGATGCCGCTCTCCCCCAGCTCCTCGACCACCCCGGCGCTCCCCAACACCTCTTCGACCTCGTCGGACACCTCCTCGTCGCTGACGGGGACGTCCTCGAGCAGCTCGTCGTCCTCGAAGGCGGCGAGCTCCAGCTCCATCTCGGCGATGTCGTCCTCCTGGAACGGGAGGGAGCCGCCCAGCTCCGACGTGTCGGCCGCGTCGTCCGCCGAGCCGGACGAGCCGCCGAGCATCCCGGTGCGACTCGTGGTGATGCTGCCGGCCAGCGCCGCGGCCACCGCCAGCAGCACCGCCGACGCCCGCCGCCCGACGCCGAGCCGGGCCAGCCGCCCCTTGGACCCCTCGGACGCCGACGCCGGTACGTGCTCGTCGCCCGCTGCGTTCTCCTGCTTGCCTCGCCTGCTCCACATCTCCGTCGGCTCCCCGTGCGTGGTTCGTCGGGGGAGGTTCGGGGCGAGCAGCTACCCCGGATGACTAGCCGACGAGGGTCAGCACGTCGCCCAGACCGGTGAGCCGCAGCAGGCGGGTCAGGTGGGGCGAGGCCGCCACGCCGAACCGGACGTCGGCGGCGCCCGCCTCGGTCTGCAGCGACAGCAGGGCTCGGAGGCCCATGGAGTCGACGAAGTCGAGGCCCGCGCCGTCGATCTCGAGCACCTCGACCGCGCCCGCCAGGTGGTGACGCACCTCGTCGACCACCGCGGCGGTGCCGGCCATGTCGAGCTCGCCGACCAGCGTGACCACCACCCGGGGGCCGGTGCGACGGCTCGTCACCCGGAGCACGGTGGGGCGCGCGGCGTCGAGGTCGTGGTGGTCGGGGTCACCTTCCGGACGCATGGCTCAGTGGACCTTAACCGGGGCGCCCCAGCTCTGCGTGGGGGACGATCCCGGTGCCCCGGGGGCTCCGGCTCCCGCACTCTGGGCCCAGCGATCACCTCCGATCGTTCGACCGCTGGGAGCCACCTGATGTCCTCGCAAGCACTCGATGCCGCCGCGCTCGCGGCCGCCACGCCGCCGGAGCGCGACCGGGTGGTCGACTTCGTGCGGGTCGCCGCGGTGGGCGTGGTGGTCGTGGGCCACTGGCTGCTGGCCGCCGTCACCTGGGACGCCGATGGCCTCCACGGCCGCAACCTGCTCGGCGTCGTCGGTTGGAGCCACTGGCTGACGTGGGTGTTCCAGGTGATGCCGCTGGTGTTCGTGGCCGGCGGCGCCGCCAACGCCGCCAGCTGGACCTCCAGCCAGCGCCGCGGCACGTCCTACGCCGACTGGCTGCAGGGCCGACTCCGCCGGCTCGTCCGCCCCGCCGCGGTGCTGGTGGCGGTGTGGACCGTCGGTCTGGCGCTCGCCCAGGCGGCCGGGGCCGACAGCGACAGCCTGCACGCCGCAGCTCGCCTCATCGTGATGCCGTTGTGGTTCCTGGCGGTGTACGTGCCGGTGGTGGCGGTGACGCCGCTGTCGCTGGCCGCCCGCCGCCGCTGGGGCCTGCGCAGCGCCGCCGTCCTGCTGGCCCTGGTCGCCGCCGCCGACGTGGCCGTGCTGCAGGGTCACGACTGGGTCGGCTGGACGTCGTACGCCTGGGTCTGGCTGCTGGCCCACGAGCTGGGCTTCTGGTGGCGGGAGACCCGCCTCGACCGTCGCACGTCGGCGCTCCTCACCGCGGCCGGGCTGGGGGCGCTGGCGCTGCTCACCGCGGTGGGCGGCTACCCGGTGTCGATGGTGGGCGTGCCCGGTGAGCGCACCAACACCAGCCCGCCCAGCCTGGCGCTGGTCGCCCTGGCCGTCGCCCACTTCGGCGTGCTGTCGCTCCTGCGGCCCCGCCTGGAGCGCTGGCTGGAGCGTCCGCAGGTGTGGCGCCGGGTCGTCGTCGCCAACGGCATGGTGATGACCGCCTACCTGTGGCACATGACGGCGCTGGCCGCCGGCGTGGTGGGCCTGCTGGCGACCGGCTGGTTCCCCCAGGACGACCCCGGCTCCGGTACCTGGTGGGCCTGGCGCCCGGCGTGGATCGCGGCGCTCGGGCTGATCCTCGTCCCGCTGCTCCTCCTGTTCGCCCGGATCGAGGCCCGCCCACCTGCGCCCACCCGCCAGCGTCGCCCCAGCGCCCGCCGGACGCTCGCCACTCCCGCGGCCGCCGGCCTGGCGACCGTGCTGTCGGCCGCCTTCGTCCACCTCGCCCTGGCCGGCCTCCCGGTCCTCTAGAGCCGAGGTGTCAGTGCTCCAGCACCAGCCGCAGGAACTCGCGGGTCCTCGCCTCCCGGGGCTCCGCGAGCACCTGGTCGGGCGGGCCCTCCTCGGCGATCACGCCCTGGTCGACGAACAGCACCCGGTCCGACACCCGCCGGGCGAACCCCATCTCGTGGGTGACCACCAGCATGGTCATGCCCTCCTCGGCCAGCGACCGCATCACGTCGAGCACCTCGCCCACCAGCTCGGGGTCGAGGGCGCTGGTGACCTCGTCGAACAGCATCATGTCGGGCTGCATGCACAGCGACCGGGCGATCGCCACACGCTGCTGCTGGCCGCCGCTGAGGTGCGCCGGGTAGGCGTCCTGCTTCTCGGCCAGGCCGACCCGGGCCAGCATCTCCCGGGCGAGCTCCTCGGCCTCGCCGGCGGGGCGGCGCAGCACCCGGCGCTGGGCGATCGTGAGGTTGCGCAGCACGGTGAGGTGCGGGAACAGGTTGAACTGCTGGAACACCATGCCGATGCGGCGGCGCACCGCGTCGACGTCGACGTCGGGGTCGGTGATGTCGACGCCCTCGATGAGCACCCGACCCGACGTCGGCTCCTCCAGTCGGTTCACGCAGCGCAGCAGCGTCGACTTGCCCGACCCCGAGGCGCCGATGATGCACACCACCTCGCCGAGCGGCACGGTGAGGTCGACGCCGCGCAGCACCTCGTTGTCGCCGAAGCTCTTGCGCAGCTCGTGGATCTCGATGGCCGGCGCTCCCGGCTGGATCTCCACGTCGCCGCCGACGTCGACACCGTCGACACTGAGGTCCGTGCCGACGTCCGTGCTGTCGTCCGTGCTCATCGGGCCCGCCTCCCCCGCCGCTCCAGGTACGCGGCGACCCGGGTGAGCGGGATCGTGAGCATCAGGTAGAGGAACCCGGCCACCACCAGTGGCGTGGTGTTGGCGCTCGAGCTCACGCCGTCGCGGCCGAACTTGGTGAGCTCCTCGGTGGCCTCCGTGGTGCCCAGGGCCGCCAGCAGCGCCGTGTCCTTCAGCAGCATCACCAGCTCGTTGGTGAGCGGCGGGATGATGATGCGGAACGCCTGGGGGATCACGATCGACACCATCGCCCGGGTGTGGCTCATGCCGAGCGACCGCGCCGCCTCCATCTGCCCCTTGGGCACCGCCTCGATGCCGGCCCGGATGGTCTCCGCCATGTACGCCGCGGAGACGACGGCGAGCGCGAGGCTCCCGGCGCCGTAGGTGAACGGGATGCGGACGTCGAGCGCGATCGGCATGCCGAAGCCGATGAACAGGATCGTCAGCAGTGCCGGCAGGCCCCGGAAGATCTCGATGTAGACGCTGGCGAACCAGCGGTAGGGCTTCAGCGACGACAGCCGCATCAGCGCCAGCAGCAGCCCCATCACCAGCCCGCCGCTGAAGCCGAACACCGTGAAGATCAGGGTGTTGCGGGCCGCCTGGGTGACGATGTCGGGGAACTGCTCCCGCGCCAGGTCCAGGTCGAACATCGTCTCGCCGACCTTGGCCCAGTCGATCCGGGCGACCAGGAACGCCAGCAGCGCCAGCGTGGCGAGGTAGAGCGCCCAGCGTCGCAGCCGGGCGCTCTGACGTCTCGTCATCTCGTCCCTACGAGCTGGGAGCCTCGCCGAACCATTCGGCGTAGATCTCGTCGTAGGTGCCGTCGTCGCGCAGGGCCTGGAGCTGCTCGTTCACGTCGTCGATCAGCTCGGTGTTGTCCAGGTCGGCGGCGAAGCCGTACTGCTCGTCGGTCGGGTAGGTCTCGACCACCACGAAGGCGTCGTTCTGGGTGGCCCGGTAGCCGTTGACCGGCAGGTCCTGCAGCAGGGCGGCGACGTCGCCGGACTCGAGCGCCAGGAACATGGCCGACGAGTCGGGGAAGCCCTTCACCTCGGCGCCCTCGGGCTTGTTCTCGTTGGCGTAGGTCTCGCCGGTGGTGCCGGACTGCACGCCGATGGTCTCGCCGGCGAGGTCTTCGAGGGTGGCGAAGGTCTCCTCGTTCTCGGTCAGCACCATCAGCGACTGCTCGGCGTCGAAGTAGGGGTCCGAGAACAGGGCCAGCTCGGCGCGCTCGGGCGTGATCGTCATGGCCGACGCCACGATGTCGCAGGTGCCGGCCTGCGGGGCCAGCCAGATGCCCTCGAAGTCCTGGTCGGTGACCTCGATGTCCTGGTCCATGCCGTCGGCGATCGCCCGCAGCAGCTCGATGTCGAAGCCGGTCTGCTCGCCGTCCTCGCCCTCGAACTCGAACGGCTCGTACGGCGTGTCGGAGCACACGGTGAGGGTGCCCCGCTCCTCCGGCGTCGGCTCGGCCCCGCTGTCGTCGCCGCTGGTGGCGTCGGAGTCGTCGTCACCGCACGCCGCCAGCAGCAGTGTCACTGCACCGAGCGTGCAGAAAAGTCTCCTGGATCGTGAAATCCGCATTTGCTGTCGCTCTCCTCTGTCGCATCCCCAGCGGTGTAGCCCGGCACTCTATGCATTCGAATGCCAGTTCGCCGCGCCAGCGACCAGGCGGTTAACACCCCGTTCACCCTGCGGTTGCGGCTAAGCAGGGACGGATGGTGGACCGAAGCCTGACCCTGCGCCAACTCAACCGAGCAACGCTGGATCGCCAGATCCTAGTGCAACGAAAGGCCATCTCGGTGCCCGAGGTGATCGAGCGGCTCGGCGGGTTGCAGGCCCAGGCGGCGCCGGCGCCGTACGTCGGGCTGTGGACGCGGATCGCTGATTTCACACGGGAAGACCTGGCATCGATGATCGCCGACCGGTCGGTGGTCAAGGCCGCCTGGATCCGGGGCACGCTGCACCTCGTCACCGCCGCCGACTACGTGCGCCACCGAGCGACGCTGCAACCCATGCTGACCGCCGGCTTCGAGTCGATCGCCAAGCGGCGGGGGCCGGCGGTCGACGTGGCCGCCGTGGTGGCGGAGGCCCGGGAGTACTTCGCCGAGTCGCCGCGGACGTTCGCCGAGCTCAGCGCCTGGCTCACGTCGCGCTACCCCGACGCCGACGTCGGCCCGCTCCGCCACGCCGTCCGCATGCACCTGCCCATCGTCCAGGTGCCGGTGGAGGGCGGGTGGAGCTACCCGAGCAAGCCGCAGTTCACGCTGGCCGACGCGTGGCTCGGGGCGGAGGTGGCCGTGTCGCCGTCACCCGACTCTGCGGTCGACGACCTCGTGCGGCGGTACCTGCGGGCGTTCGGTCCGGCCGGGGTGACCGACGTGCAGACGTGGGCCGGCCTGCCGGGGCCGGTGCTGAAGTCGGCGATCGCTCGGCTAAGGCCGGAGCTGGTCGCCTACCAGGACGAGGGGCGCACCGAGCTGTTCGACCTGGCGGAGCTCTCCCTGCCCGACGCCGATGCCCCCGTGCCGCCCCGCTTCCTGCCCGAGTACGACAACGTGCTGCTGTCGCACCGCAAGCGCACCCGCATCGTGGCCGACGAGCACCGCAAGCAGGTGTACCTGCCGGGCCTCCGGGTGGCCGCCACGATCCTGGTCGACGGCTTCGTCGCCGGGACGTGGAAGGCGACGTTGGCTCGCGGCGAGGCGACGCTGGAGGTCGCCCCCTTCGGCCGGCTGACGAAGGCCGACCGCGAGCTCCTGGCCACGGAGGCCGAGGAGCTGGTGCGGTTCGTGGAGCCGGCGGCCAAGTCGTACGCGGTCCGCGTGTGACCCCGGCCGCGGTCAGCCGCCCGGGCTGCTGACCGGCTGGTCCGGGTCGCGGGCCGGCGGCACGGCGGGCTCTCCCGGCTCGACCTGACCCGGGTCGGCGGGCAGCGGCTCGACCTGGCCCGGGTCGGCGGGCAGCGGCTCGACCTGGTCCGAGTCGGTGGGCGGCAGCTCGACTTGGCCCGGCTCGGTCGGCAGCGGCTCGGCTTGGCCCGGGTCGGCGGGCGGCGGCTCCAGGAGGTCGTCCTCGACGGCGCCGATGACGGGGTTGGAGTCGTCGTCGGCGGTGAACTGGTAGCCGGGCACCAGGTAGGTGCCGCTGCCGTCCCACGACGACTCCCACACCAGCACCACCTCGGCGTCGGTGACCGCCACCTCGGGCGGCGCCGGGGGCACCGTGGTCTCCGGCGGCAGCGGCGTCTCGGGCGGTGGCTCGATGGTGACGTCCGGCGGCGGCGCGGTCTCCGGTACCGGCTCGACCTGCGTCGTGTCCGGCGGAAGGGCGGTCTCCGGGACGGGCTCGACGGGCGGCGTCAGGACCGGGAGGTCGTCGCCCGGGTCGCTCGCGGGCGCCGACGAGGTCGGGGCGGGGGCGACGGTCTGCGTGTCGACCGCCACCCCCGGCTCGTCCAGCGCCGGCTCCCGGGCGGCGGCTGCGGGCAGGTCGACCGCCGGGCCCACGTAGGTCCGCTGGTCGTTGAGCCGCTTCAGCGCCTCGGTGGTGTCGAGCAGCGGGTAGTCGCCCAGCTTCTCCGGCGTGGCCAGGTAGCCGGAGGCCGACACGACCCGGCCCTCGTCGCCCACGCCGACGTACATCGCGAGGCCCGGCGCCCGCAGCCCGCCCACCCGGGGCTCCACCGACACGAACCACTCGGTGACGCCGTCGTCGATCGTCACCTCGGCGCCCTCGATGTCGGCGCCCGTGGACTCCAGCAGGTCCAGGGCGATGGTGCGCGCCTCGTCGGACGAGGGCAGGTTCGCCGGTCGGACCGGCTCGGGCGGCACCGGCTCCTCGCACTTCAGGATGTCGATCTCCGCAGTCAGGGAGCCGTCGGGCCCGGCGCTGCCGGTCGAGCCGGCGTTCCCGGACGAGCCGCCGCCGTCGGCCGGGACGGGGTCGATCGTCGGGCAGTCCAGCGGGGCCGGCAGCACCGCCGGCTCGCGGCCGTCGGACGTGGCCGTGTCGTCGCCCGCCGCCGGGTCGGTCCAGGCGGTCGGGTAGATCGACCAGCCACCCTCGGGGCCGTAGACGTCGAGGGCCAGCTTCCCGTCCTCGACGTGCCACGAACCGCCGGACTCGGTGGGCTCGCCGTCGATGCCCAGGGACTCGGCCAGGCGCTGCACGGCGGCACGGTCGGGCGCGGCGTCGAGGCGGTACACCGGCGCCTCGCCACCCAGCTCCGGCAGCCCCTCGCCCGGGACGTAGGTGCCCGCGGGCAGGATCGACAGCTCGGCTTCGACGCCGGGGGCCGCTGTGGCCGCACGGTCGTCCGCCGCGTCGCCCTCGGCGCCCACTCCCGCACCGATGGGCAGCGTCGGCAGGTCGGCGTCGTCGCTCCCGCTGTCACGTCCGGCGACGAGGACGAGCGCGAGCGCCACCACGCCCAGGCCGGCCGCGGCGAGCCACAGAGTCATGCGTTGTCTCACGACCGGTACGACGAACCGCACGACCGCCGCGGTTCCCGGTTTCCCTCGGTTTTCGCCCCGTTTCGCCCGGTTGCTACTGGGGGCAGACCTGGATGAGGCGGCTGTACGGGTTCACGGCGCCGCCACCGTTGGGGTGGTACTCGAAGTGGAGGTGGGGGGCGTTGTCCGGGGCGTTGCCCGACACGCCGACCCGGCCGATGAGCGTGCCGGCCGCCACCCACCCGACGCCCTGGTTCTCGTAGGCCGACAGGTGGGCGCCGTAGTACATGTGGCCGTCGTCGGCGTAGAGGTGGAAGCTCAGGCCGCCGAGCGAGTTGGAGCTGTGCACCACCCGTCCGTCGGACGGGGCGACCACCGCGGTGCCTGTCGCGGCCATCATGTCGGTGCCCTTGTGGGCGCGGCCGCCCGAGCGGGACGCGCCCCAGGTGTCGACGAAGTGCATCGAGCCTTCCAGCGGGCACTGGAACCCGCCCTCACGGGTACGGCGCTGCTGCTCGGCCAGGGCGGCGGCGGCCTCGCGCTCGGACTCCGCCCGCTCGATCTCGTCGAGCTTCTGCGCCAGCTCGGCCTTCACTGACTGCATGTGGGCTGCGGCCTCACCGCCCTGGGCGGCGAACCGGGCCGCGGCATCGGGGTCGGCCAGCCAGGCCCGGATGTCGGTGATGAACTGGGCTTCCTGGCTGACGGCGGCCTGCAGGTCCTCGAGCGCGGCCTCGGCCTCCACGCGGGCGGTGTCGGCCTCGGCGGCGACGTCCTCCTGGTGGGCCTTCTGCTCCTCGAGGTCACTGCGGGCCGTGGTGATCTCGGCGAGCTTGGCGGCGTCCTCGTCGGCGCGCATGTCGAGGATCGCCTGCTTGATGGTGGCGTCGGCCACCGACTCGGCGGTGAGCGCCTCGATGGCGGTCTCCGACGGCGGGTTCAGGAAGCGGGTCACGATCACCGAGTCGCTCGCCGTCGTCAGGTCGTCGATCTTGCCCTGGGTCACCTGGATGGCGGCGTCGGCCGCGGCCAGCGTCTCCAGCTTGCCGCGGACGGCCAGCTCGGCGGCGTCGAGCTGCTGGAGCTGGCGGCCGACGTTGGCCTGCATCTCGTCGAGCGCACCGGTGAGGGCGACCGCGTCGCCGTCGGCCACGTCGACGTCGATGGCGAGGATGGCGTCGTCGGTGCCGTTGGCGACGTCGTCGGACGGCTCCTCCTGGAGGGGGCCGGCGCCGCTTGCTCCGGGCGCCACGGCGGCGACCGCGGCGACGCACACCGCCACTGCGGCTGCACCAGCAACGATCCGACGCCGTCGGCGCGCACGCCCGGCGAAAACCTTCCGCACCACCGCCCTGCCCTCCCTCGGTGCCCTCGCTGCCAGATGCCCTCTCCCCACCGACGGCATCGACATCGGATCGTCATACTACGCACAGTCGACTGGCCGTAGTGGGCACCCCTGCGGGCCTGATAGACGAAGCGCAGGCTATGAACGTTCTCCGGCTCCCCGATCCGTGCGTCGTGGTGCTCGTGGGCGCCTCGGGTTCCGGTAAGTCCCACTGGGCCACGGCCCAGTTCGGCAGCGACGAACGTCGCGTCGTGTCGTCGGACGGGCTGCGGGCGGTGGTCGGGCAGGGCGAGCACGACCTGCGGGCCAGCAAGGACGCCTTCGACGTGCTGGAGCTGATCGTCGAGCGCCGCTGCCGTCGCAAGCTCACCACGGTGGTCGACACGACCGGCCTCGACGCCGGGTGGCGCTCTCGCTGGCTCGCGCTGGCCCGCCGCAACGGCCTGCCGGCCCACGTCGTCGTGTTCACGACGCCCGACAAGGTGTGCCGCGCCCGCAACAAGCAGCGCTCCCGGCCCGTCCCCTCGAAGACGCTGACCGGCCAGCTGCAAGCCGTCGCCGAGGTCGGTCCCGCCCTGGCGGCCGAAGATTGGGACGGCATCCACTCGGCGGCCGAGGTGACGGGCGTGGCGCTCGTCCCGCCCTCGCTGCTCGACGCCCCCGCCGCCGCCCGACGACAGCAGGAGAACCCCATGCCGCTCGACTTCGGCCTCCAGATCTCCCGGTTCAACTGGCCCGGCGGGCCCGCCGAGACAGCGGAGCGGCTGGCGTCGGTGGCCGCCGAGGCCGAGGAAGCCGGCTTCACCAGCATCTGGGTGATGGACCACTTCCTGCAGATCCCGGTGGTCGGCCGGGAGTGGGAGGACATGCTCGAGTCGTTCACGACGCTCGGCTTCCTGGCCGGTCGGACCACGACCGCCCGCCTCGGCACGCTGGTGACCGGCGTGACGTACCGGAACATCGCCCACCTGGCGAAGATCGTCGCCACGCTCGACGTGCTGTCGGGCGGAAGGGCGATGTGCGGCATCGGGGCGGCGTGGTTCGAGCGGGAGCACACGCTCTACGGGTGGGACTTCCCGCCGGTCGGGCGGCGTTACGAGCTGTTGGAGGATGCGCTGGAGCTGCTGCCACTGATGTGGGGCCCGGGCAGCCCGGCGTTCAAGGGGCGGACCATCGACGTGCCGGAGGCGATCTGCTACCCGCGGCCGCTGCAGTCGCACGTGCCGATCTGGGTGGGCGGCTCGGGTGAGCGGCGGACCCTGCGGCTGGTCGCCCGCCACGCCGACGGCTGCAACCTCTTCGGCGACGCCGCCACCGTCCGCCACAAGGTGTCGGTGCTGCACCGGCACTGCGCCGACGCCGACCGTGACCCGTCCGAGATCCGGGTCAGCCACCTGTCGACGGCGTCGGTCGTCGCCACCGAGGCGGAGCGCCCCCACGCCGACGCCGGCACCGTCGAGGAGCAGACCGGCCGCTACCGCGAGCTCGCGGAGGCCGGCGTACAGACCGCCATCGTCAGCATCCCCGACCTCGGCACGAACCCCGAGGCCCTCCCCCGCTTCGCCGAGGTGATCACCGCGTTCCGACATCCGCCTACTCCCTCGGTGAGGTGAAGAGGTCGGGTGGTCGTCCGGGTGGTCGGCTTTGGATGACGTGTCCGGTGGGTGTGGTGATCTTGTAGGTGTCGTCGGGGAGGAGTTTGGTGTGCCATCCGGGTTGGTGGACGAGGTGGTGATGGCGGGAGCATTCCAGGATCAGGTTGCCGAGCTCGGTGGGTCCGCCGCGGTTCCAGTGTTCGACGTGGTGGGCTTCGCACCATTGCGGTGGCCGGTCGCAGTCACCGAAACGGCAGTGCCGATCGCGTGCCACGAGGGCGTTGAGGAGGCTGGCGGGGATGGTGCGGGTGGTGGTGCCGTAGTCGAGGATGCTGGAGCGTCCTTCGGTGACGACTCGGTGGACTCCGGCGTCACACGCCAATCGCAGGATGGTGGCAGAGTCCACCATGGTGCCGTCGGGTAGCCAGCCGGTGGCTTCGTCGTCGGCGTCGATGTCGTCGAGGTCGAGGAACACGTTGAGATGCGGCCGGTGCCGGCCCCCGCGGTGGGTCTGTTGGTGGTCGAGGAAGTACCGCAGGATGTCGACCAACGCGTCGGCCCGCCGCTCCGCCGGCGACCGCTCCGGCTCCCCCTCCACATCGTCAGTGGACGCCAACCGCAAGGCGGTCTCGGTGATCGCCCCGGCTTCGGGGTCGAAGGATCCGGAGAGCTCCCGGCGGCCGTTCATCGTCCGCGACACATGGAGGTGCCGTTCGGGCCGCGCGGGCTCTGGGTCGGTGGGATCGACCAGCGAGTCCTTCGCCGCCTGCGCCCAGGCCTGCATCGCCGTGGCCACATCACCTACCGGCATCGCGGCGAGGGTTGGGACGAGGTCGGCCTCGGCCCACGCGAACAACGGGGTGATGGCGTCGTTGAGGTTCACGACGATGGCTTGCACCTGTCCCGTCGACAGGGTCCCGTTCCGGTACGCCTCGGCGAGCACCGGCAGATCACTCAGCCGCCGCGCTGTCCGCGCCATCACATGAGCGTCCCGGTCGCTGCGACCGGTCGACTTGAGCCATGCGGTCATGTTCACCGCACCGGAGTCGCGCCAGGCCTCGGCGCGGTCGAAGTCGCCCACTGCGGTGGTGACGGTGGCGTGCAGTTGATCGAGCAGACCCAGGCAGTCGGTCAACGCAACGGCGTCGACGGGGATGACGAGCTCCCGGATCGCCGCCGCCAGTGTGTCTCTGACCTTCTCGAACATACCTCGCATCGTACATGTGTTCCCCTCCCATAACCACCATTTTCTTGCCCACCAACAATCCCGCACGCGTAATCTGACGCCATGTCAGATCCGGCGCTGGTGGTGGAGCGGGACGGGCACGTGGTCACGCTCACGTTGAACCGTCC
>DATHJB010000146.1 GCA_035316325.1 Acidimicrobiales bacterium | reverse complement strand
GTGAGCGAGGCCGCCGGGCTGCCGTACGGGTCGATCTACCACCACTTTCCCGGGGGTAAGGAGGAGATCGCGGCGTCGGCGATCGGCAGCGTCGGCACCGTGGTCGGCGGGCTGCTGGAGACCCTGTTCGCGAGCCGCCCGCCCGACAAGGCCGTGCGGGCGATGTTCGACCACATGTCCGGCCGCCTCGCCGCGTCCGAGTGGGCCGACGGCTGCCCCGTCGGCACCCCGGCCCAGGACGGTGCCGCCGACTCCGAGGCGGTCCGCCACGCCTGCGACGTGGCCCTGGAGGTCATGGTCACCGCGGTGTCCGCGGCCCTGGTCGACGCCGGGCTGAAGCGGAAGCTCGCCGGCGAGCTGGGCACCACGATCGTCGCCGCCTACGAGGGCGCCACGATGCTGGCCCGGGTCCAGCGCTCCGCGGTCCCCCTCCAGGCGGCCGGCAACACGATGGCCCGCCTCGTCAAGGCTTCGCTCGCCTAGCCCGGCCAGGCGGCGTTCAGGCGTCGGACCAGCGCTCTTGTTGCGTTGGTAACACGCACTCAACACGGGTTGACCGGCGTGAAACGCGGGAGCGCGACGGTGACGACGGCCAGCGTTGGCCGTCGACGAAAGGACCCGTTCCATGCCCCCTGTCGAGCTCACGGAACTCGAGAAGAAGAGCCTCGAGGAGATCCCGCACCCGTCCCTCGGAGCGGGCGCCAACCTCTACGGCTCCACCAAGCTGTTCCCCGACTACATGGCCGAGGACGGCGAGTCGTACCTCACGCTGATCCACGGCATCGCCCACGAGTCGTCGGTGGCGTTCGTCGCCATGCTCCAGGCCACCCGGGCGCTGCGGAAGGGCTTCGAGTCGGTCGCCTACTTCTACGGCCCGGGCTCGATGAACGCCATGGACACCCGCGGCTTCCCGCTCACCGGCGACACGGCGTTCCCGGGCGAGCACAACATCAACAACCAGATCAAGACCTTCATCGCCGAGGGCGGCAAGGTCTACTGCTGCCGGTTCGGGCTGTCGTTGCACGGCCTCCGCGAGGAGGACCTGATCGAGGGCGTCATCCCCGCCCACCCGCTCGACATCCAGGACTGCATCATCGAGTACGCCCGCAAGGGCGCCGTCATCAACTCGACCTACCTGTTCTGATGAGCGAGCGTCCGCAATGCAGTGAGCGTGGCCCGAGCGGCCCGGTGCGCAGCACCAGGAGCGGGTAGATGACCGTGGTCTCGTGGCGGGCCGACGTCGCCGTGCGCGGCGTGCGGGTGGCCGCTCCGGTGTTCCGCCGGGGCGGCGCCGGTCCCTCCGACGACGGCCACCTGCTGCTCGACGGGCTCGCCGCGGCGGTGCCGATCGTCGACGACAGCCCGTGGCGCATCGCCGACGGGGTGCTGGTGCACGACGACGGCTTCACGGGGTCGGCGCCGGCGCCGGTGCCGGTGTCGCTGGTGTCCCGGCCGGCCTTCTACGACCTGACGACGGCCGACGGGGTGCCGTACCACCAGCTCGCCCGGCTCCACGGGGCCGACGTGCTGGCCACCACCGTCGTCCAGACCTGCGTCCGCTACGGCGAGGACACCCGCTGCCGGTTCTGCGCCATCGAGGCGTCGCTGGCGGCCGGGGCGACGACCCGGGTGAAGACGCCGGAGCAGCTGGCCGAGGTGGCGGAGGCCGCCGTGCGGCTCGACGGCGTGCGCCAGATGGTGATGACCACCGGCACGTCCGCGGCGCCCGACCGGGGTGCCCGCTACCTGGCCCGCTGCGTCGCCTCCGTGGTCGGGACCGTGCCGGGCCTGCCGGTGCAGGTGCAGTGCGAGCCGCCGGGCGACCTGTCGGCCCTGTCGCTGCTGCGGGACGCCGGGGCCACCGCCGTCGGCATCCACGTCGAGTCGCTCGACGACGCCGTGCGCCGGCGCTGGATGCCGGGGAAGGCGACGGTGCCGCTGGCGGAGTACCGGGCGGCGTGGCGGGAGGCGGTGCGGGTGTTCGGCCGCAACCGGGTGTCGACCTACCTGCTGGTGGGGCTGGGGGAGGACCCCGACGAGCTGGTCGCCGGGGCGAAGGAGCTGGTCGACGCCGGCGTGTACCCGTTCGTGGTGCCCTACCGGCCGTTGGTGGGGACCCTGGCGGCGGACGTCGACGGCGTGCCCGCCCCGACCACCGCGCTGCTGTCGTCGGTCACGGCCCGCGTCGCCGCGGTGCTGCGGGACGCCGACATGGCCGGGGCCGACCAGGGCGCCGGGTGCGCCGCCTGCGGGGCGTGCTCCGCCCTGGCGGCGGACGGAGGCTGACGTGGGCTCGGTGCTCTGGGACCTGGGTGGCCCACGGCCGGCGGTCGTGGAGTCGGGGCTGCGGGTGGAGCAGGGCGACGCCGACGCCGTCGCCGCCCATCAGGTCCTGCGGCAGCGGGTGTTCGTGGAGGAGCAGGGGCTGTTCGCCGGCAGCGACCGGGACGACCTCGACGACCACCCCGCCACCGTGGTCCTGGTGGCCCGGGCCCCCGGGGGCGACGTGGTGGGCGGCGTGCGGCTGGCGCCCGTCCTCCACGAGCTGGGGTGGTGGGCCGGCAGCCGGCTGGTGGTGGTGCCGGGTGCGTCGCCGCGCACGGGCGCGGCGCTGGTGCGGGCCGCCTGCGCCCGGGCCGAGGACGAGGGGGCGCTGCGGTTCGATGCCCTGGTCCAGGCGGACAAGGAGCGGTTCTTCGCCCGGCTCGGCTGGGTGCGCCGGAGCCCGGTCGACGTCGACCACCGGGGTCTCCCCCACGCCGAGATGACGTGGCCCCTCGGCACCGGCGCCGCGCCGGCCCGGGCGAAGGGCGTCATCGGCGAGGTGCTGGACGGCCTGCGCCCGGGCGGCGACGGCTGGGTCGGCGACGACGGGGCGCCGGTCCCGGGCAGCGACCTGATCGCCGCCACCGACGCCATCGTCCCGTCGATGGTCGAGCGCGACCCCTGGTGGGCCGGCTGGTGCTCGGTCCTGGTGAACGCCAACGACCTGGCCGCCATGGGGGCGACGCCGGTGGGCCTGCTCGACGCCCTGGCGGCACCGACCCCGTCGTTGGCCCGCCGTGTCCTGTCGGGGCTGACCGACGCCGCCGCGGCCTACGGAGTGCCGGTGTTGGGCGGCCACACCCAGGTCGGGGTGCCGGCGGCGCTGTCGGTCACCATGCTGGGGCGGACGGCCACGCCGGTGCCCGGGGGCGGCGGCCGCCCCGGCGACACGGTGCGGGTCCTCGCCGACCTGACCGGCGGCTGGCGTCCCGGCTACGGCGGTCGCCAGTGGGACAGCACCACCACGCGGTCGGCCGACGACCTGCGCCGTCTGGTCGCCACGCTGCAGCGGGTGCGGCCCCACGCCGCCAAGGACGTGTCGATGGCCGGCCTGGTCGGCACCCTGGCCATGCTCGCCGAGTCGAGCGGTTGCGGCGCCGAGCTCGAGGTCGCCGCAGTGCCCCGCCCGCCGGAGGCCCGCCTGGCCGACTGGCTGACCTGCTTCCCCGGCTTCGCCCTGGTCACCGCGGGCGGCCCTGCACCCACCCCCGAGGCGATCGGCCCCGCCGCCGTGGCGTCGTGTGGCCACCTGGTGCCGGGCGCCGGTGTCACCCTGGCGTGGCCCGACGGCTTCCGCAGCCCGGCGGTGGACGGCCCGGTCGTAGGACTCGGTCCCGCGAGGGAGGAGGTGTCGTGAGCGTCGTCGCGATGGGAGCGGTGGCGGCGCCGTTCGACCGGGACATCGAGGCCGGCTTCCGGCGGATCGAGTCGATCCTGGACGACGCCCGCAGCCAGGGGCTCGACCTGGTGGTGCTGCCCGAGGCAGCCATCGGGGGCTACGTCGCCGATCTCCACGGCATCGCCGAGCCCCCGCCCGCCCTCGACCCCGCCGGCCCTGAACTGCGCCGCCTGGCCGACCTGGCCGGCGACATGGTGGTGTGCGCCGGCTTCTGCGAGGACGCCGGCGACGTCCGCTACAACGCCGCCGTGTGCGTGGGTGGCGGTGAGGTGCTGGCGACCTACCGCAAGGTGCACCAGCCGCTGGCCGAGGGGTCGACCTACGGCGCCGGCGACGGGTTCGCCGCGTTCGACACCCCGGTCGGCCGGATGGGCCTGCTGATCTGCTGGGACAAGGGCTTCGCCGAGGCCGCTCGCACCCTGGCGCTCGACGGGGCGACGATCGTCGCCTGCCTCTCCGCGTGGCCGGCCAGCCGCACCAACCGGGCGCCCCGCCTGGAGGACGACCGCTGGACCCGCCGCTTCGACCTGTTCGACCAGGCCCGGGCGCTCGACAACCAGATCGTGTGGGTGGCGTCGAACCAGACGGGGTCGTTCGGGTCGCTCGACTTCGTGGGCCGGGCCAAGGTGGTCGGCCCGGGCGGCGACATCCTGGCCGCCACCGGCACCGGCCCGGGGATGGCCACCGCCACCCTCGACGTCGACGCCGAGCTGGCCGCCCACCGGGCCGGCATGTGCAACCTCCGCGACCGCCGCCCGGACGCCTACCGTCTCGGCGCCTGGGTCCCCGTCCCGTGAAGGCAAATTGCGTTCGAAAACCCGCATATGGCGGTCGGAACAACGCAATTTCGGTGGTCGTCGTCGGGGCGAGCATCTCGGGGCTGGTGACGGCCCTGGCGCTGGACCGGCGGGGGATCGACGTGATGCTGGTCGACGCCGACCCGGACCTCGACGCCGAGGGCCCCCGGCGGGCGACGCCCCAGGCCGGGCACTCGCACGCCTTCCTGGCCCGGTGCCGGCAGCTGTTGCAGGCCGAGGCGCCCGACGTGCTCGACGACCTGCTCGCCGTCGGCGGCCACGAGATCCGCCTCGCCGACCAGCGCCCGGCCACGGTCCCCGCCCACGCGGCCCACCCCGACGAGGCCGACCTGGTGGTCCTGGCCGCCCGCCGCACGACGTTCGAGGCGGCGCTGCGCCGGGGCGTCGAGCGCCGCCCCGGGATCGGGTTCTCGGGCGGCCGCCGGGCGACCGGGCTGGTGGTCGACGGCGGGCACGTCCGCGGCGTCGGCTTCGAGGACGGTTCGGTCGAGACAGCCCGCCGGCTGGTGGTCGACGCCTCCGGCCGTCGCACGCCGATGCCCGCCTGGCTGGCCGAGCACGGGATCGACGTGAGCGCCACCGAGGAGTCGGAGGAGTGCGGCATCGCCTACCTCAGCCGCTTCTACCGCCGTCCGCCCGGTGCGCCCGAGCTGCCGCTCGACCGGGGCTTCGCCGCCGGCGGATCGTTCGACCGCTACTCCTGCCTGGTGTTCCCCGGCGACGGCACCACGTTCTCGATCACCTTCGGCGTGCTGCCCGAGGACCGCCCGCTGCTGCGGCTCCTGCGCGACGGCGACGCCTTCGACGCCGCGGTCCGCTCGATCCCCAGCCTGGCGCCGTGGCTCGACGCCGAGCCGATCTCCGAGGTGCGGGTCATGGCCGGGCTGCACAACCGCATCCGTCGTGCCCGGGTGCCCGGCTGGAGCGCGGTCGGCGACGCCGCGGCCACCACCAACCCGGCGCACAGTCGAGGCTGCACGCTCGCCGCCGTCCACGCCGTCGCGGTCGCCGACGCGGTGGCCGCCCACGACGACCCCGACGACCTGGCTGAGGCGTGCGCCGCGGTGCTGGAACGAGAGCAGGCCCCCTGGGTCGCCGACTCGATCGAGCAGGACCGCCAGCGCCTGGCCCGCTGGCGCCCCGGCAGCCACGACTTTGAAGGAAAACCGCCCCACATGGGTCGTCTCCCTTCAAAGACGTGGCTGAGCAACGGCGAGACGTTCGCCGCCGCCCGCCACGACGCCTACGTATGGCGGCGCTTCAACCGCCTGCAGCAGCTGATCGAGAAACCCGCCGACGTGCTCGCCGACCCCCGGGTGGTCGCCCGGGTCCGGGCCGTGCAGGCCTCCGGCGCCCAGAGCCCGCCCCTGGACGGCCCGTCCCACGCCGAGCTGGTCGACCTGATGGCCCCCGCATGACCCGGGTCGCGGTGGCGGCGGGCCACTTCGGGCGGGACGTGGCGTTCAACCTCCAGCGCATCGACGGGATCGTGCGGGAGGCCGCCGACAGCGGGGCCGACCTGCTGGTCCTGCCCCACGGCGTGCTCACCGGCTACCACGACCACCTCGACGGCGCACCCGGCGACCCGATGCCGGACCTGCCCGCGCCCCTGCCCGTCGACGGTCCCGAGGTGGCCGCCGTGGCCGCCACGGTCGCCACGTCCGGGCGACCCGACCTCGTCGTGTGCTTCGGGATCACCGAGGAGGTCGACGGCGAGCGGGCCAACACCGCGGTGTGCCTCGACGGCGGCGGCGTCCTGGGCCTCCACCGCAAGGTCCACCTGCCGGCCGGCGAGGTGGCCTGGTACCGGGCGGGCGACGGGTTCACGCCCGTCACGACACCCGTCGGGCGGATCGGCCTGCTGGTCGACTACGACAAGACCTTCCCCGAGGCCGCCCGCTGCCTGGCCCTCGACGGCGCCGACCTGCTCGTCTGCACCTGCGCCTGGCCGGCCAGCCGCACCAACCGGGCCCGCTCCCTGGCCGGCGACCGCCAGCGCCGCCTGTTCGACCTCTACGACCGGGCCCGGGCGGCCGAGAACCAGCTGTGGCTGCTGTCGGCCAACCAGACCGGCCAGCACGGCACCCTGCGGTTCCTGGGCCAGTCGAAGGTGGTGCGCCCCGACGGCGAGGTGGTCGCCTCGGTGGGCGCCCGGGCCGGCCTGGCCAGCGTCGACCTCGACGTGGCCGCCGGCATCGACCACGCCCGCCGCCGCTTCCACCACCTGAAGGAGCGCCGGCCCGACCTCTACAGCCAGCTGGAGCACCCGGGGTCGGCGTGAGGGTGGCCCTGCTGACCTACTCCACCCGGCCGCGGGGCGGGGTGGTGCACACGCTGTCGCTGGCCGAGGCGCTGGCCGACCTCGGGGTCGACGTGACCGTCCACACCGTCGGCCGCCACGGCGACGCGGGCTTCTTCCGCCCGGTGGCGTCCGGGGTGGACGTGCGGATCGCCCCCCTCGCCGACGTCGACGGCGAGACCGTCGGCCGGCGGGTCCTCCGCTCGATCGCGGCGCTGGCCCGGGCGGTCGACCCCGCCGACTACGACGTCGTCCACGCCCAGGACTGCATCTCCGCCAACGCCGTGCCCCCCGGTCGGGCCGTGCGGACCGTCCACCACCTCGACCGGTTCACGACCCCCGAGCTCGCCGAGTGCCACGAGCGGGCGATCGTCACCCCGGTGGCCCACGTGTGCGTGTCGCGGGCCGTGGCCGCCGAGCTGCACGACGGCTGGGGCATAGAGGCGACGGTGATCCCCAACGGCGTCGACGCCGAGCGCTTCGCCGCCGCCGCGGCGTCGGACCACGCAGGTCAGGCCCACTGGCGGGAGAAGCTTGGGTCGCAGCCGGTGGTCTTGGCGGTCGGTGGCATCGAGCCCCGCAAGGGCACGATCGGGCTGGTCGAGGCCATGGCCCAGCTGCCCGCCCCCGGCGCCCGCCTGGTGATCGCCGGCGGCGAGACCCTGTTCGACTACCGGGCCTACCGGGAGGAGTTCGACCGGGCCTGCGTCCGCCACGGCGTCGAGCCCCTCGTGCTCGGGCCGGTGGCCCACGACGAGCTGCCCGCCCTGGTCGCCACCGCCGACGCCTTCGCCTTCCCGTCCACCAGGGAGGGCTTCGGCCTGGCCGCCATGGAGTCCCTCGCGGCCGGTGTCCCCGTGGTGATGTCCGACCTGCCGGTCCTACGCGAGGTGTTCGGCTCCACGGTCCGCTACGGCGCCGACCCCGCCGGCCTGGCCGTCGCCCTCGGCGAAGCCCTCGACCACCCAGACCCGACCCGCATCTCCGCCGGTCAGTCCCTGGCCCACGTCCACACCTGGCCCACGGCGGCCCGCTCCCACCTTGTCCTTTACCGCCGCCTCACTGGCTAGCGGAGGGCCCCAGTAGTCCCGGTTCAGGTCGCCGATGTGCGAGGTTTGCCCGGGCACGGTCACCACCAGACTCGACGGCTCGCTCATGGGTCCCAGACTCGGGACGAGAGGGATGGTGTCGCATCACCCCACCTGGGTGAAGACGCATCCGAGGGCCGGGAGAAGCGTGTCGCGGCGGTGGAGCTGACCCGCGACGACGTGCTGGCCGGGGCGACGGCGGCGACGTGATCGCCGAGACCGACCAGCGACTGCAGCACGACGGCGTCGCCCTGTGGGTGGCCGGCCTGCCCACCCGGGCGCTCGCCAAGGCCCGCCGCACCGCCGCCGCCCACGACGGACCCGAAACTTCGACAGAAAGGGCGCCATAGCGACCATCCCTGTCGAGGTTTCGGGGTGGTGTCACCCACGAGGGGTGACGACCCGGGTCCGGGCCGGGCGGCAACCTCTCGCCGTGACGCAGCTGACCAACCTCGAGATCGGCCTGAAGCCCGCCCCCGTCGACCCCACGCTCCCCACGAGCAGCCCGCCCGCCGAGGGCATGGTGTGGGTCCCGGGCGGCGAGTTCACCATGGGGGCCGACGACCAGTACCCCGAGGAGGCGCCGGCCCACCGGGTGGCCGTCGACGGGTTCTGGATGGACCGCTTCCCGGTCACCAACGCGGCGTTCGCCCAGTTCGTCGACGCCACCGGCTACGTCACCCTGGCCGAGCGGACCCCCGACCCCGCCGACTACCCCGGCGCCCGCCCCGAGCTCCTCGTGCCCGCCTCGGCCGTGTTCCGCATGCCCCGCCGGGGCACGCCGCTCCGCGACATCTACGACTGGTGGATCCACACGCCGGGTGCCAGCTGGCGCCACCCGCGGGGGCCGCAGACGTCGCTGAAGGGCCTCGACAGCCACCCGGTGGTGCACGTCGCCTGGCCCGACGTCGAGGCCTACGCCGAGTGGGCCGGCAAGGCGCTCCCCACCGAGGCCGAGTGGGAGCGGGCGGCCCGGGGCGGGCTCGATGGCGCCGAGTTCGCCTGGGGCGCCGAGCTGGAGCCCGGCGGCCGCCACATGGCCAACGTGTGGCAGGGCGAGTTCCCGGTGCAGAACCGCGGGCTCGACGGCTTCGAGCACACCTCGCCTATGCGGGCCTTCCCGCCCAACGCCTACGGCCTGTTCGACATGATCGGCAACGTCTGGGAGTGGACTGCCGACTGGTACCAGGACCACGAGGCGATCGCCCACGCCTGCTGCACGGTCGACAACCCCAGGGGTGCCCACGATGGGGAGCGGAAGGTGATGAAGGGCGGCTCGCACCTCTGCGCCCCCAACCACTGCCGCCGCTACCGCCCGGCCGCCCGCATGCCCCAGGCGGTCGACACGTCCACGTCGCACCTCGGCTTCCGCTGCGTGGTCCGGACATGACGGGGTCCCTCCATCCACCCTCACCCTCGGCGGGTGATTCCCGCTCCTGGAGCTGGCCACCCATGGCGTTCGCCGTGGGTCGTCCATAGGCTCGCCATCACGATGAGTAGTCGTCCCTGTCGAGGGGCGGGCGCACGCACGTTGGCTGCAGCTGTCGTCGCGTGCTGCGCCTTGGTCGCCGCCAGCCCGGCGGCCCGCGCCCAGCAGGTCGACCCGGCGGTCACCGACCTCCGTGACCACGACGTCACCTTCGAGGAGGGGGCGCTGTCCGGCAGCGAGCTCGACCAGCTCGACAGTGCCACCGCCGACCTGCAGGACGACGGCGGCTACTTCAAGGTCGCGGTGCTGGCCGAGAACGTCACCCGCTACGACGACGCCCGGGCCTTCGCCGACGAGGTCCGCGACGGGCTCGGGGGCGAGGGTCGGGTGATGGTGGTCACGCCCAGCGAGGTGGGGGTGGCGTCGAACGTCGACCCGCAGGCCGAGGTCGAGGACGCCGAGGTGGCCGCGGCCGACGCCCTCAACGGCGGCGACTCGCTGGCGAAGGCCACCGAGCAGGGGGCGAAGGAGCTGGGCATCGACACCGGGGGCGGGGGCGGCGGGATCAGCTGGTTCTGGGTGCTGCTGCTGATCGCCCTGCCGCTGCTGCTCCTGTGGTTCCTGTGGCGGGCCGCCCGGCGGATGCGCCAGGGCGCGGCGACCGCGACCGCCGAGGAGATCGGCGCCGCCGAGGCCAAGGTGCGGGCGTCGGTCGACGCGTCCGCCAACGACCTGCTCGAGCTGGCCGACCGCGTCGACCTGCCCGGCGCCCCGCCCGAGGCCCGGGCCGCCTTCGGTCAGGGCGCCCAGACCTTCACCGAGGTGCAGGAGCTGCTCGAAGGCGCCGACACCCGGCCCGAGCTGGAGCGGGCCTGGCCCAAGGTGGTCGAGGCCAACTGGCAGCTCGACACCGCCCGGGCCCTGCTCGACGGCCAGCCCGCCCCCGCCAAGCCGGAGCCGGAGGACCTGTTCCCGCCGGTCGTCGTGCCGTCCGGTTCCCCCGCCGGGTCGCCGGTGTCGTCGTCGACGCCCGCATCGGCGCCGGTTCCTCGTCCCGAGCCCCACTACCGCCAGCCCAGCGCCAGCCCCTGGCTGACGACGGCGGCGATGGCGGCGATGGCGATGCTCTCGCAGCGCGGCATGCAGCAGCCGCGCACCCGCCCGTCGATGGACGACGGGGCCTTCGGCAGCTGGTCCGGTGGCCTGCCGCCGACGCCGTCCTCGGGTCGCAGCCGCAACGGAGGCGGCGGTGGTCGAGGCGGCCGGATCGTCACCCCGAGCGGGCAACGTCGGCGCGGCATGGGCCGTCGCTAGAGAAAGGGAAGAGCCGTGTTCAGACGATGGATCAACTACATCAAGTCGTGGTTCGGCATGAAGTCGAAAGAGATGATGGACCCCAAGGTCGAGATCGAATCGGCCATCAACGAGGCCCGCAGCCGCGACCAGACCCTGCGCAACGAGGCGGCCAAGGTGATCGCCCACCGCACCCGGGTGGCCGGTGAGATGGAGGACGCGGCGGCCGACGTGGCCGAGGCCAAGGAGCTGGCCCGCCAGGCGCTGCTCCGGTCCGACGCCGCGGCCCAGTCCGGCAACGCCGCCGAGGCCGACAAGTGGAACACGGCCGCCCAGGGGATCGCCATGAAGCTGCAGTCGGGGCAGAAGAGCCTCGCCTCCTACGAGCAGCAGCTCACCGTGGCCGACCAGCAGGCCGAGCTGGCCAAGACGGCCGTGCACGACAACGCCATGCGCCTGGAGGAGATCGCCGCCAAGCGCATGGAGATGTTGGGCCAGCTGGAGGCGGCGAAGATGCAGGAATCGGTCAACAGCGCGATGGCGTCGATCAACGCGAACGTCGGTGGCGATGCCCCGTCGCTCAAGGAGATCGAGGACAAGATCGAGGACCGCATGGCCTCGGCGATGGCCAAGACCGAGCTGACGGCGGCGACGCCCGACGGCGCCATCGCCGAGCTGCAGCGGGAGGTCAACATGTCGGGCGCCACCGCGGCCCTCGACGACCTCCGCAGCGAGCTGGGCCTCGGCCCGGCCCCGGCGCTGCCCGCCGGCGACACGGTGTCGGGCCCCGGCACGGTGGACACCACCACGTCGGCCGAGCCGGCGCCCGCCGTGTCGACCCCGCAGCCGTCCCCGCCGGCACCTGCACCTCCGGGCCCGCCTCCGGCTCCCGGCGGCAGCGGCAGCGGCAGCGGCAGCGGTACCGGCTCCGGCAACGGCGCCGCCAACCCCACCGACTCCACCCAGTTCACCTGAAGCGGCTCACCGCCGCATCAGGCTGACGGCGTGTCGTCCCGATCTCCCGGAGGGACGGCACGCCGTCGCCCATTGCCGGTCAACCGACGGGCGAGAAGCGGAGCGGCATCGACTTGATGCCGTTGACGAAGTCGGAGCGGAGGCGGGGGATCGGGCCGGCCACCTCGAAGTCGGTCAGGCGGTCGACCAGCTGGCGCATGATCGCCTTGATCTGGGTCTTGGCCAGGTTGGCGCCCAGGCAGTAGTGGACGCCGCCGCCGCCGAAGGTCACGTGGTCGTTGGGCGTGCGGCCCACGTCGAAGCGGAACGGGTCGGCGAACACGTCCTCGTCGCGGTTGGCCGACATGTAGTACATGACCAGCTTGTCGCCCTCGGCGATCGGCTGGCCGTGCACCTCGGTGGCGCGGGTGGCGGTGCGGCGGAAGTTGTGGATCGACGTGCCCCAGCGCAGCATCTCGTCGACCGCGGTGGCCCACAGCGACGGGTCCTGGCGCAGCCGCTCGGCCTCGCCGGGGTTGTCGATCAGCCCCAGCATCGAGTGGTTGATCAGGTTCCGGGTGGTCTCGTTGCCGGCCACCACCAAGGTGACGAAGAAGAGGTTGAGCTCCAGGTCGTCGAGCCGCTCGCCGTCGAGCTCGGCGTGCACCAGCACCGACATGAGGTCGTCGCGGGGGTTGGCGCGGCGGTCGGAGGCCACCTGGTCGCAGTAGGCGTAGATCTCGGCGCCGGCCTTCTGGCCGTCCTCGGGGCTCTGCTGGAACTCCGGATCGTCGAAGCCGACGAGGCGGTTGGAGAGGTGGAACATGCGGTCCCAGTCCTCCTCCGGCAGGCCGATCATCTCGCAGATCATCTCCAGCGGCAGCTTGCCGGCGACCTCCTCCACGAACTCGCACTCGCCGCGGTCGATGACGTCGTCGACGATGCGCTTGGCCCGGCTGTCGATCGCGTCCATCAGCTGGGTGACCACCCGGGGCGTGAACCCCCGGCTGACCAGGCGCCGGTAGCGGTTGTGCTTGGGCGGGTCCATGTTGAGGATCGACAGGCGCAGCTGCGCCAGTGACTCCTCGGTCTGGTCGTCGACGAACGTGCCGCCCCGCTCCGACGAGAACGTGGCGGTGTCGCGGCTCACGCTCACCACGTCGGCGTGGCGGGTGAGCGCCCAGAAGCCGGGGCCGTCCTCGGGCGGCTCGGGGTGGCGGAACACCGGGGCCTCCCGCCGCAGCAGGGTGAAGGCCTCGTGCGGCACGCCCTCGGCCCAGGCGTCTTCCAGCAGGTCGACTTGGCTGAGCTCCATCGTGGGTCCCCCAGGGGTGGTGGTCGGGTCAGGTCAGGTCGGGTCGGACCCGGGGCGCAGCAGCGCCAGCAGGGCGCGCACGGCCGTGGTCTCCTCGACGGCAGCGGGGTCGAGCCGGTGGATCATCTCCAGCCCCACCAGCGCGGAGACCAGCACGGGCGCCATCCGGGGCGGGTCGAGCGGCGGGTCGATCAGGCCCTCGGCGGTCCACTCGGCCAGCGTGGCGGCGAGCAGCTCGAACTCGGTGCGGTAGCGGCGGGCCAGGCGCTCGCGGGACGGCTCGTTGCCGGGCCGGGTGGCCCACACCCACAGCTCGTGCTCCAGCCGCAGCCAGTCGCGGGCGCTGTCGGGCGGCTCGACGAAGTTGCGCCACAGCGCCCCCAGGCGGGCCTCGAGGGTGTCGACGGCTTCGAGCTCCCGGGCGATGCGGCCGGCCACCACGTCCTTCGACTCGTCGAGCAGCTCGACGACCAGGGCGTCCTTGCTGCCGAACTGCCCGTACAGCGAGCCCGACGTGCGCTCCGCCCGGTCGCTGATGGCGTCGACGGAGGCGCCCTCGATGCCGTGGCGGGCGATCACCGCGGCCGCGGCGTCGAGCAGTCGGGCCCGTGTCTCCACGCTCCTCGCCTGTCGACTCCGCGTCACGTCAGCCACGATAACTCCAAACCGTAACGCTCGCTACGGAAAATACACGCCGCCTCGCTCACGCAAACACCCGGGTTTTCTTGTGCCGCCGCTCAGGGCGTTGGATGATCTTCGGATATGAGACGCACCATCACGGGTCGTCCGGCGGGCCGGCACATGACTCTCGGCGACATCCGCAGGTTCCTCGACTCCATCAAGAGCATCGCCGACGACACCCCGATCAAGGCGAAGGTCACCGTCCAGAAGCGGCTTCTATCCCTCACGGTGGAGGAGGAGGACTTGGAGTTCCGCGACTACATCCGCCAGGTCCAGCTCGACGACCCAATGAAGTCCCAACTCGACGAGCTGGACAAGCTCGACAAGACCGACTGATCCCTCCGGGCGACACGGCGCCGCGACACGAGGCGGGCGGAGCTGTTTGCTGACGTGACTGACGACACTCTCAGCCGAGGCCGGGTAAACCCGACGCGGCTCGCCTAGAGTCGAACGCATCGAGCTCCCTGGGGGGAGGCTCTCGTAGCGAGGGGTGATCGATGCGCTGGGGTCAGCTGAATCGTCGCGTCGCGGCGTACATCACGGTGTGCGGTCTGGGGGCGTCGGTCGCCCTAGTACCGCAGGCCGCCGTGTCGACGGCCGGCTACCGCGCCGTGCCCGTCGCCGCCCTGTCCCCGCCCGAGGGGACGATCCCTGACCTCGCCGCCCTCGGGTGGCAGCCGGTGTTCGACGAGAACTTCGACGGCACCGCTCTCGACCAGTCGGTCTGGACCGTCCTCCAGGACGACACCCACCCCGTCGACGGCGTCCACACCCGCGACACCGTGGGCCTCGACGGCGCCGGTCACCTGAAGCTGAGCTCCTACTCGGACGCCAACGGGCAGGACCACGTGTCGAGCCTGTTCACCGGCGGGATCGGGGACAGCACGCCCACGCCCGGCGGGTTCGAGGCCGCCTACGGCTACGTCGAGGCCAGCATCAACTTCCCGGACGGGCCCGCGTCCTCCAGCACGTTCTGGACGATGTCCGCCAACGGCACCGACATGCCGCTGGGCGACCCGGCGGCATCCGGTCCCGAGATCGACATCGTCGAGCACGCCAACCTGCCGGCGACCGGCCTCTGGAGCGGCGACTTCAACGCCGACGGCCGCTGCGACTGGCCGGCGACCGCCACGCTGCCCTGCAAGGAGACGTTCCTCGCCGGCGGCCACTGGAACGGCGTGGAGGAAGACCACGTCGCGATGCACGAGATCTCGGTCGAGAACCCGAACCCCTCGGTCTCGCTGCAGGGCAACTACCACCGCTACGGCGTGCTGTGGACGCCCGAGGAGTACCGCTACTTCGTCGACGGCATCGAGGTGAAGCGCACCGCGGCCGGGCAGTCGTACGGCCTCGAGTACCTGGTGCTCCAGACCTACATCCTCGACGCCGCCAGCGCGGAGTTCGGCCCGCTGGGCAGCCCCGCCAACGACGTCACCTACGTCGACTACGTGAAGGTGTGGCAGCGCCCCATCTCCGAGGTGCCCGACCAGTCGACCCCGGCCGACTCGACGCTGTCGCTGCCGTTCACGGTGCAGGACTACAACTACGGCTCCGCCGAGCGGACCGAGCCGGGGTCGGTGAACGTGCGCGCCATGTCGTGGACCCCCGACCTGGTGCCCAACGGTCCCGAAGGCCTGGCGGTGAGCGGCAACGGCCCGGCCGACCCCGACGGCGCCGGTCCGCTCGAGGCGACCGACGGCTCGTTCGCCGACGGCGGCTTCGAGGGATCCGGGAGCTGGGGGTTGAGCGGCGGCGCCACCGTGTCGTCCGGCAACAAGCACACCGGCGACCGGGCACTGTCGCTCACCCAGGGCGGCGGGCGCGCCGCGCAGACCATCACCGACCTGCGGCCCAGCACCACCTACCTGGTGGGCGCCCACTACGACCTGGGGCTCGGCTTCGACGACCTCAACGCCAACGGCCGCATCGACGGCAGCGAGGGTTTCACCGAGACGGGCGACGGCAGCGCCCGCTTCGACTGGGGCGTCAGCGACGTCGACACGGCGCAGCCCGGCGTCCAGGAGGTCCGCACCCAGTACGAGCGCAACGGCTGGGACGAGCAGGCGCACGAGCCCTGGTGGGAGCGGCAGTCCTGGCCGCACGAGTACGTGAAGTTCACGACCGGCCCGACCACCACGTCGGTCGAGCTGTTCTTCGACAACACCGCCTACGTCGGCAAGGTCCAGGACTCCGACGTGGCGATCGACTCGGTGTCCGTGCGGCCGGTCGTCAACCCCCAGCGGACGGTCGCGGTGCGTCCCGTGGCGGGCCGCACCGGCGACGCCTGGATCTCGCTGGTGGCCAGCGACGCGTCGGGTCGCGAGATCGGCTCCGAGACGTTCCGGCTCCGCGTGGGCGCCGGAACGCTGGGGGACGGGAGCTTCGAGGCCGGCGAGGCCGCCACGCCATGGGTGATGTCGCCGACGGCGGACGTCGTGGTGCCGCAGCCATTCCGGGGCGACCACCAGCTGAGGTTGGGCGCCACCGGCAACGACACGGTGACCCAGCACGTCACCGGCCTGGCCGCGGGCACGCGCTACCGGCTCGAGACCACCGCCCAGGTGGCCCGGGCGGGCGGCGGGTTCGGGGTCTACGTCCAGCACCACGACGGTGCGAACGGCCTCGTCGGCATGCCCGTCCGCAGCACCACCAGCGAGACGGCCGCCGTCGAGTTCATCACGGGGCCCGCCACCACGACGGCCGACGTGCTGCTGGCGGACTGGAACACCGGCGACGGCGCCTCGCTGGTGGAGGACGTGACGCTGCGCCAGTGCGCCACGGTCGACTCGTGCGCGGAGGTGGCGACGACGCAGCCGGAGGGCGGCCTGCCCGACCTCGCCGCCGTCGGGACCCAGCGGGGTGTGTCGGGCGTGCCGCTGAACATCGGCGCCAACCTGCCCGAGGGCGCCACGCTGACCGGGGTGACCTCGACCAACCCGGTGCTGATCCCCGACCTGAACATCGCCGTCACCGGGGCCGGCCGCCGGCAGGCGTTCACCGTCACGCCGGTGCAGGACCGGACCGGCGCGGCCAACATCCGGGTGGCCTACACGGGCGCGGCGGGCTCGCCGGTCGACATCCCGGTGGTCGTGTCGGCCGCCGCGCTGCTCCAGCCCGGCTTCGAGAAGGGCGCCAACGGCTGGGGCCTCAGCGGCACCGCCGCCGTCGACGCCACGGGTCCCCACGGGGGCGCCCAGGCGCTGCGGCTCGATGGCGCGGGCGCGGCCGTCCAGCGTGTCGCGGGGCTGCCGCACCTCACCCGCTTCGTGCTCGGCGCCTGGGTCGACGGCACCGCGGACGTGACGCTCCGGACCGTGCCCGTCGACGACGGCGAGCAGTCGGAGACCCTGGCCAGCGCCCAGCTGTCCGGCAGCGGCTGGACCGAGCAGGATCTCGCCTTCACCACGTTCCAGTGCACCGACTGCATGCCCGAGGACTGGCGTCCCGTGGAGGTGGTGATCAGCGACGCCGACCCCGGCGACGGCGTGCCCGTCCGGGTCGACGACCTCTCGCTGGTCCACACGCCCGGGCTGGCGCGCATCCGCGACCTCTCGATCCACTCCGGGAGCACCGACTGGGACTGGACCAGCCGCCGGTTGCTGCTCGTCGGCCGCGTCGGCGAGAACGCCATGTGGGACGACGCGGTCCGCTCGGTCACCACGGCGGACGTCGCCGGCTTCGGCACCGGCGTCGTGCCGGTCGCCAACCTCCGGGGGCCGTACCTGCCGGACGACGGCTGGCCGTTCCGGTGGGGGATCGAGGCGAAGGCCGGTGACCGGACGGGACGCAGCGACGTCACCGTGACCCTCACCGACCCGGCCACCGGGAACCAGCGGAGCGAGACGTACGCGGTCACGGTCAACGCCGGCGACAACTTCGACAACGGCGACTTCGAGCGCTCGACGCTGGGGGCGATCAACACCGGCTGGACGCGGGCGTGGTTCAACGACAGCCACGACATCGTCAAGGCGCAGGCCTGGCAGTACCTCGGCCAGCACAACACGCACTGGCCCTACGTGGGCCCCCGGGACGACGGCCGGGTACTGCGGCTCTCCAGCGGGGCGGCGAAGCACTCGATCACCGGGCTGACGCCGGGCACCGAGTACCGGGTGCGGCTGCGGGCCAAGGGGAGCGGGTCGACCGTCGAGGTGCGCTCGGGCGACGCCATCGTCGAAGCCCCGGTGCTCGGTGCGGCCGACATCGCCCCGCCGAACGGCGACAACGTGTGGCGCGACTACACGTTCACGTTCACCACCGCGGCATCGGGCGAGGGCAGCACCAGCGTGGTGCTGTTCATGAAGGACGCCGACCTGGCGGGGGCGGCGGTGCCGGGAAGCACCTGGCCCTGCGCGCAGTACATGGCCGGCGAGACGTGCTTCGACGACGTCGGGGTCTTCGAGGTGGCCGACGTGGGCTGAGACCCGGCCCGGCCCCGGGCCCGGCCCCGGGGCCCGGCCTCAGGTCAGCTGCGGTCCTCGAAGCACACGTCGCACATGACCGGGCCCTGCATGACCAGCGTGTTGAGGCCCTCCGGGGGGAGTGCCGCGTAGTCGCCGCGGTCCTTGTCGAGGCAGGCCCGGCAGGTGGTGGTGGTGAAGCGGCCGCGGTCGTCGAAGCGGACGGCGATCGCCTGCGGGTAGCGCCGCAGCCCGTGCTGGGCGATCTCCTGGTTGTTCACGGTGTCGCTGAGCAGGGCGTGGATGTCGCCCGAGCAGACGCCGCCCTCGCCCAGGTGGAGGGCGACGGCGTGGACGTCCTCCTCGACGTGGCGGCGCATCAGCTCGATCCGGTCGAGACGGGCTTGCACGACCGGATCGAGCTGGATCTCGATGCGAAGTCCGACATCCTCGGGTCGGATGCCGACCTCGCCGGCGATCAGCGTGCGGGCGCTCTCGTCGATCTGCTCGATGGCGGCGGCCTTGGCGTTGCCCAACGCCGTGCCGTCCGCACCCTCGACGCGCACCACCCACGCCGTTCCGTCATGTGTCGCCCTCACGCGGTAGCTCACTGCCGAAGAGCTTCCCCCATCGCCACTAGCGACGCATTAACGATCGTTGCGCCGGCAAGAACGAAAGAGCCAGGAATCCGACGACAAAGGTGGCGGGCGGGGTGCGAACACCGGGCATGAGCGGCGCCGGGTCGAGGTCGGGAGGACCCGCTACGGTTCCCGGATGGCGGGGGCTCCGGGGGCCGGCCTTCGGGAGGCGGCCTCAGGTCATCTTGGGGATGGCGACGGCACCAGCGGTGCGGTCGCGGAGGCTGCCGGCGGCGGTGGGTGGCGGTCGCGGCTGTCGACCTGGGGCGGGCGCCCGACGCTGGAGGTCGTCGGACTCTCGTGCGTCGTGATCGTCCCGATGGTGATCGCCGTCCGGGTGCTCGGTCATCCCCGGTGGCTGCCTCTTTCGGACATGGCGCTGATCGAGCTGCGTGTGCGCGATGTCGGCTTGGACCACCCCCCGCTGGTCGGTCCGGTCGGACGACTGGAGGGCTTCGGCGAGAGTGGGAGCCACCCCGGTCCGTTGATGTTCTACGTCCTGGCCCCGATGTATCGACTGTTCGGGTCGGACGGCAACGCGCTCATCGTGTCGTCGGTCTTCGTGAGCATGGTCGCCGTCGTGCTCGCGATCTGGATCGGTCACCGGCGGGGAGGTTGGCCGTTCGCGCTCGCCGTCGCGGTCGTTCTCGGCCTGCTGGTTCGCAACTACGGAGCCTGGCGGATCGCCGAGCCGTGGAACCCGCACCTCCCGCTCGTCTGGTGGTTCGTCTTCCTGCTGGCCATCTGGTCGGTGCTGTGCGACGACCTCCGGATGCTCCCGCTCGCCGGGTTCGCCGGAGCCCTCTGCGCTCAGGCCCACATCGCCTATCTCGCTCTCGTCGTCGGACTGGCGGCACTCACCGGTGCCTACCTGATAGCCGATTCGATCCGTCGCCGGCGGCACGACTCGAACACCTGGCGTCCGGCGCTCATCTGGGGCGGCGCGACGACCGGGTTGGTCGCATTGCTGTGGCTGCCGCCCCTGGTGGACCAGATCCGACATCACCCGGGGAACCTCGCCATCGTCATCGAGAGCTTTCGCCATCCGTACGCGTCACGGCCGACGTTCGGCACTGCGTTGTCGTTCTGGGCGGAACGTCTCGATGCCCGCGAGCTCTTCACGCCCACAGTCGACACCAGCAGCCTTGATCCCCGCGGGTCGTCGGTCGCGGGGTTCGCCTTCCTGGGGCTCTGGGGAGCCACCGCCGCAGCGTCGCTCTGGCGCCGCGATCCGGCGCTTCTCCGACTCCATGGGACCGTCGCGGCCGCGCTCGCGGTGGGGCTGCTGGCGATCAGCCGGATCGTCGGTCCGATGTGGACGTACCTCGGGCTGTGGATGTGGGGCGTCTGTGCCCTGATGGTGCTGGCTGTGGTGTGGAGCGTGCTGACCCTGGCCAGGCCGCGGGCCTCGGAGGGGACACTCGCCACACCGCTCGTCGTTCCCATCCCGATCTGGCCGGCGCCGACCGCAGCGTTCCTGGCCGGTGGCGCGATGGTCACCGGCGTGCTGTTCTCGATCGATACCGCGCACAGCGCCATGCCGAGTGGTGCGCAGTCGAGCCAGCTCCGGGAGCTGGTCGGTCCGACAGTCGCGGGGCTGAAGGAGGATCCGGCCGGCTGCGGTGACGACTGCCGCTACGTCGTCACCTGGGTGGATCCGTTCACGCTGGCGGGACAAGGCCTCGGCATGCTCGCCGAGCTCGAGGGCGAGGGGTTCGACGCTCGCACGGCTGGCGACGTCGGCAGCGTCGACACCGGCGTCGGGCACCACCGGCTCGTCAGCCTCACCGACGCCGACGCCGAGGTGCACCTGGCCGTGGGCATCGACGCGATCGAGGCGGCGCGAGCCCGTCCCGGATCGAACGAGCTGGCCCACGTCGACCCGAACACGCCACAGGAACGGGCCGACTACCGGCGAGCGCGCCGCCACCTCGTCGTGCAGCTCGAGGCTGAGGGCTACGACGACGAGGCAGCCAAGGCCGAGAGTGAGCCCTACCGCGCGGTGCCCGTCGACGGCGGCATGTCGAGCGAACTGCGCCAGCTGTGCTTCTTCCTGAACAGCTACGAGAAGCCGGCAGCGACCTTCGTGATCGTCGCCGACCGGTAGACGGCAACTCGCACCCCGGGCATCGACGATCGTTGCGCCGGCAAGGTGTCGCGTGGAGAATGCCGGCGTGGGCGACGGTGTGGCGATCGTGACGGGAGCGGCCCACGGGATCGGGCTGGCGACCGCGCAGCGACTGGCGGGTCGGGGCCTGGCGGTGGCGGCGGTCGACGTGGACGGGTCGGAGCTCCTGGCCGCGGACCTGCCGACCGGGGTCCTGCGGCTGCACCACGACCTGGCCGACGACCCGGCCGACTGGGTGGCCGAGGTGGAGGCGCGGCTCGGGGCGCCGACGGTGCTGGTCAACAACGCGTCGGCCACCGACGGCCGGCCGTTCCTGGACCTGCCGATGGACGCGGTCCGGCGCAGCCTCGACGTGACGCTGCTCGGCAGCTGGGCGCTGACCCGGGTGGTCGTCGACGCCATGCTCCGCCAGGGGACGCGGGGGAGCGTCGTCTTCGTCCTGTCGCTGCACGCCCGGCGCGTCCGGCTGTGCCCGGACTACTCGGTGGCCAAGGCCGGCCTGCTGATGCTGGTGAAGGAGCTGGCCAACGAGCTGGGCCCGCACGGCATCCGGGTGAACGGCGTGTCGCCGGGCGCGATCGACACCTGGTCGGACCGCATGACCGAGGCCGAGGTGGCCGACGAGCGGCTCGACCGGAACGCCGCGGTGGTGCCGCTGGGGCGGGTGGGAGTCCCCGACGACGTGGCCAAGGTCGTCGAGTTCCTCGCCGACGGGGAGGCCAGCGCCTACGTCACCGGCGCCGACCTGCACGTCGACGGCGGGCTCGACCAGTACAACTGGCTCCACCACCTGACCTGACGGCCGTTCTGTCTTCGCTGAACCGGCTATGCCCGGTTCAGCGAAGACAGAAGGTCAGCGCTCGCGCTCGCGGTGGCGGGCGTGCCGGTTGGGGAGGCGGGTGACGTTCTCGGGGAGCGTGTTGTCGGCGTCGCCGGAGCTCCCGTGGAACAGGTCGGCCACGGTGCGGGTGGGGTCGGACCGGCCGAGGGGACCGACCGGCTGCTCCTCGGTGTCGTCCACCACCAGGCCCGGGTTGCGGGTCAACCACGCCTGCACCTGGAGGGCCTGCTCCTGGTCCACGGCACTGCGGGACTGGGTCGGGTCCGGCGGCGGCAGCACGTCCTGCGACGTCTCCGACCGCCTCACCAGCTCCTTCTCCTTGAACCACGGCCGCAGCTTGAGCCGCACCGGCGGGGAGTTGCCGTAGAAGAGGGCGCCCTCGTCCTCGTCGAGGTGCTCGCCCAGCTTGGGCCGCAGCAGCTGCCGGTCGTCGCGGGCCGAGTCGATGTACTGGCTCCCGGACAGCAGCAGCTTCACCCGGTGGTTCTTCACCACCAGGCCCGCCGACCCGCCGTACTCGCCCTCGATCTGGGCGAAGTCCTGGAACACGCTGACGATCTGCACCCCCCGCGACGACGCCGCCGACGCCAGCCGGGACAGCTCGTTCATCGGGGCGACGCCGGTCGCGTCGTCGAGCAGCAGCAGCAGCGGCGGGTCGAGCGCTCGTCCCAGCTGCGTCGACCGGTCGTAGGCCGCCGCCAGGATCTGCCGCACGATCGTGCTGCACAGCGGACGGAACCGCGCCTGGTCGTACTCGGGCGTCGTCAGGTACAGCGTGTGGGCGTCGCCGTCGAGCAGCTCGTTCGGGATGATGTCGTGCCGGCCGGCCGAGGCGGCGACGTTCGGGTCCTTGTACACGCTGAGGATCTGGTACATCACGTGGAAGAACGACGACCGCATCGGGTCGGCCCGCGTGAAGGTGGCCAGGTGGGCCCGCACGGCCTCACGGTCGATGGCCCGGAGCACGTCGAGCACCTCGTCGCGCTCCTCGCGCTCGAGCCACTCGGCCGCGTCCATGATCGACCGGCCCGACGTCGCCGCCGCCAGCAGGAACGGGGCCAGCGCGGTCGCCATCGAGCTGCTCCACAGGTCGCTGTGGACGATGCCGGTGAGGTCGCCCGAGTCGGCCTCGGCGCCGATCGACGCCTTCGACGCCAGCGTCAGGTCGCGGGCCGTGCGGATCGCCCCGGCCCAGTCGCCGCAGGTCGTGAGCGGCGACCACCCCGACCGCGGGTAGCGCCCCGTGGCCGACGGGTCGAAGACGTGCACCTCGCCCTTGTGGCTGCGATGGCCGATGGTCTCGTGGAGCACGTGGCCCTTGTTCGACGCCACGATCGCCGGCCCGTCCCACTCGAGCAGCGCCGGCACCACCACACCGCTGGACTTGCCGGAGTGGGCGGGGCCCACCACCAGCACGCTGTGCAGGTCGTGCACGACGATCTTGCGGCGGTTGGCGGTGCCCACCACCACCTGGTACTCGGCGCCCCGCTCCGGCCGCAGGTGGCGGATGTCCTTCCAGGTGGCGAACTCCCGGCGCTCCTCGTCGGAGCGGCCGTAGCGCTCGTACAGGCGGCGCACCCCCAGCCCGGCCGGCACCGCGAACAGCAGCATCGTCCCCCACCAGGCGATCGGCCCGGGCGGGTCGCCGCCCCGGTTCACCGGGTCCCAGGCCCGGCCGGGGTCGCCCAGGTTCTCGAAGATCCGCCCCACCACGCCGGGGACGTCGCTCAGGGCGTAGCGGGGGAACGAGCCGTCGAACAGGAGCGCGGCGACGTGGCCGGTCACCAGCATCAGCAGGAGCGGGACCGCCAGGGCGATGGCGGCGACGCCGACCGCCGTCTCCATCCCGGTGCCGGCGGTGACGCTGGAGCCCATGCTCCCCGCGGTGCCGCCCTCGCCGATGCTCCCGGCCTTCTTGCTGCCGTAGCGGCCCATCCAGCGGATGCGGCGCTCGATCTCGCGGTTGGTCTCCTCGGCCCGCCGGTCGATGTCCCGCTTGGCCTCGTGCAGCTCGCGCTCGAGCTGCCGCCGCCGCAGGTCGTCGCGCCGCCGGTTCTCGGCGTCCCACATGTCGCGGTTCGGAACCGACAGCGGTGGCGGCAGCGGTTCGTCCATGCCCCCGTGATGCACCTGCCGGAGGTCCGGAGCGCGGCGGTCGGCCGGATCGGCCCTGGATCGCCCCCGGATCAGTACGAGCAGCCCGAGGCGGCGAGGCTCTGCGGGCTGACCGGACGGCTCTCGGCGATGCCGACGAAGAACTGCTGGGGGCAGCGGTCCTGGCCGTTGATCTGGATGCCGAAGTGCAGGTGGGGGCCGGTGGAGTTGCCGGTCGACGCGCTGTGCATGATGAGCTGCCCCGCGTCCACCCGCTCGCCGGGCGAGATCAGGACGCCGCCGTCGCTGCCGTGGCAGTAGATGTAGTAGGCGCCGTCGTCGCCGTTGACCGTGACGCCGGTGCCGCACTTGCCGCTGGTGGGGGCGGAGGCGACCGTGCCGGGCGCGGCGGCGTACACGGGCGTGCCGGTCGGGACCGGGATGTCGGCGGCGGGGTAGTCGTGGTGGGGCTTGGTGAACCAGTCCTTGTGCTGCGTGTACCAGGTCATGTCGAGCGGCAGGGCGTAGCCGCCCACCACCTGGCCGCTGCCGGTGAGTCCCAGGCTGGCGACCGCGTCCATGTACCGCTGGGCGTTGGCCAGCACCATGTCGACGTAGGTCCAGCTCCGGTTGTAGGCGTGGATCGCGCTGCGGGAGTCGCCGTCGCGCAGGCCGTTGCGCAGCAGCAGCCGGGCGGCGCCGTGGGTGGCGTCCTCGAACGTCCACGGGTCGGCGACGCCGTCGCCGTCGCCGTCGGATGCGTAGCCCTGGCCCTCCTGCCCCTCGGCGATGGCGGCACCGGCCACGTCGAGGTCGTAGGTGCCGGCGGAGCCGCGCCACGTCGACCCGAGGAACTGCATCGGGCCGCGGGCTCCGGCCACGTTGATCGTGCCTTTCGGGCTGCAGCCCGGGAGCCGGCTCTGCCCGTGGTTGCACTCGGCCTCGCCGATGCCGGCGAGCAGCGCCCAGTTGGCGATCCCGGCCCTCGGCCCGGCCGGAGTGCCGGGCGGCACGGGTGACGGCCCGGGTGCGGGGTTGGGCGTGGGCCCGGGTGCGGGCGGGCCGTCCTGGTCCTCGTTGCCCGTCACCAGCGGCACGAAGTACCGGGCCGCGGCCGACGAGTAGGCCTTCAGCGCCTCGACGGGGATGCCGGTGGCCTCGGCGACCTGGGGGATGAGGGCGTCGGGGATCGCCACCATGCCGCCGGCCTGGGCCACGGCCTGCTGCTCGATCATCTCGGGGTCGGGTTCGCCGGCGATGGCGAAGAGGATGAAGAGGAGCGATCCGACGACGGTGAGGACGATCGTCAGCAGCTGCACGAGGATGAGTCGCCTGACGAGCTTGCGGCTCTTCCTGGTCTTCTCGAGGGCCTTCTCGCCGTCCTTGGTGAGCAGGAGGCGTTTGATGCGCTTCTTGGCGAAGCGGAGGGCTTTGCGGGGGGTCTGCTTGGCGAGGCGTCCGGCGGCGTTGGCGATGCCGTCGCCCTGGAGGAGGTTGGGGTCCTTGTTCTTGTTGTTGTCGTTGCCGCCGCGGAGCTGGTCTCTGAGCTGTCCGCGGAGGTTGCGTTGGAGGCGTCGCTTGGCGCGGGCCTTGACGTTGGGCTT